>CAVFEX010000023.1:0-8712 GCA_963621495.1 bacterium | reverse complement strand
TTAAATACTTTGTTTTACGAATTTGTATTCAATATTATTAACATGAGTCCAAATTCAAGCCCTAGATTTGGTATCGACAAACTCATCATATTCGATATCAAAAGCCTTAAGAATCTCCTTTAGACTATCTTGAGGGTGCAGGACACTATCTATATCCACACCCTTTTCTGCACGCAAAGTCTCAGCAAAATCAAGATTATTAAGCCCGAAATCAAAGTTATCGCCATTTACAACCACACCATAACTTTCGGGCATCTTGATATCTTCGCCATCGAGATATTTTTGCGCAAGAGTAATCTCTTCGTTATTATCTCGTTGCCTAGCCAAAGACTCCAACCTGTTCCCCTCACTATCGTAATAAACTTTGACTTCGTTTTCCTTTAGAGTGATTGCTGGGTCAAATCTACCATTGACAATAGCTGGCGACTTGTGTTGCATTCGCTCCAGTACAGATTTTGAATAAACCCTCTCTCCTCTCTCATTGAGTGTCGAATTGAGCGTAACAGTAAGAGCATACTGAAAATCGCCCACAACATTTTCCAACTCCTCGCCCGGCAAAATTCCTGCAAACTTTGATCGCAACTCTTCTAGCACATTTTCCCACTTGCGATACAACAACTGCACCCGCTTGATTTCAAGGTCATACACCGTTCGAGAAGAATTCGTAATTTCATCAGCTTTTTGCACGGCCTTGATTAGCGCCTTGGCTACGCGCCTTTCTTTCTCCTTGTACACCTCGATACTATATTTGAGATCATTCATTTCTTGAGTCATATTGAGCATTTTTTCGTTCTGACGGCGAATTTTCTCATTGTATTCTCTCCGCATCTTGTCCAAAAAATTATCCACATCGCGAGTAGAATAACCATTTGTCTCGCGCCTAAAATTCCCCATAGACTACTCCTCCTCTCTCAATAATTTTTCTACGCGTTTTTCGCCCTTTACATATTTTAAAATTAAATATATCGCAAATATTATCCCAAAAGCTATCAGTATTCCGCTGAGCATTTGGCTCACACGCACCGAACCCCACATCAGCGAATCTGTCCTAAAACCCTCTACAATTATTCGCACTATACCATATAACACAAAATAGCAACACATTGTTACTCCCTTGATTCTCACTTTATGCAATATCAGCACGAGTACCAAGCAAATGAGAATATCAGGAATACTTTCATAGAAAAAAGTCGCATTAAACCACGCGCTACTAGGCACCGAACCATATGCATCAATACACTGTTGACGGGCCAAGTCGGTAAAATGACTGGACTCAATTTGAACTGCGTATGGAAAAAACTGTTGACTTGCGTTTGCAATCAAATTACCATAGGCCTCTTGATTCACAAAATTGCCCCAACGCCCAATACCTTGTGCCAATATTAGGCTAGGCACCGCTATATCTGCGACCGCTAAAAAGTTCTTTTTGCGAATAATACAGTATAACATTGTACCAATTGCTCCACCTATTACTCCCCCATAGATAGCAATACCACCGTTCCAAATAGCAAAAGCCTCCCAGCCCCACGGTCCACCGTTATAAATAATGTAGTACAATCTCGCACCTGCGATTGCCATAGGAAACATCCAAAGTATCCACTCAAAGGGGTCATCGCGCTTGAACCCTCGCTGTTTGGCATTAAAACTAGCCAGAATTAGAGCTAGTATCAAACCAAACGCAATAATGAGACCATACCAATGAACTTTTAATCCAAATATAGTAAAAGCTATCGGATCCATCTAAAACCTCGCAATAAATTTGATTATCATAATTATACTCAAGTCAGCCCCAAAAAGCAACTTTTTACAGTATAAAAAGGACAAAAAAATAGGAGAACTTATATTCCTCCTATAAATTTTTATTAATATTTTTTAAAAATTTAGACCCGTTATAGTGCCAACTACCTACATTGTACAGGCTCTTCTCGCCTACTAGCTCCCTTATTATGCTGATCAAATTGTGTAGTTTCCTCTCCCAGATCAATTTTACTAGACTCCCCTAAATCACCTGCAATATCCTCAAAATTCTCCACTTGCTCAAGATCAGACTCGTCTTCTTGCTCAAATTCTAGGTCATCTTCGTCCTCATCTTCAGCAATGGGCAAATTATCTAGTATGGATTTAGACAAATTCTCGAGCGGGTTGTTGTTCCCCAGAAGAATTGAGCTATTAGCCTTACCAATCTCAAAACTTGCGACCTCGCCATCGACTTGTATAGGGTTATCATAAATATCACGAGCGGTAATAGTTACAGGAAAAGCCAACATATTATTTTCGCATTTCTCTTTTAAGTTCTCCGAAATCCCCCTCAGCACTTTTGCATAATCTTTCTCAGATTTGACCTCAAACTCACATTTTGTAATTATCAGGTTACCCGATTCGTCAACCAAGGGCACACCATCATCGCCTCGCCTCGGCGCCTCGACTATCAATTTACCCTCAAAGCACTGATCAGGAGACCTATCGCTCTTGCGCCCATCAAACTCGTGAGCAAAAGATGACATTAACCTGCCAGTATCCAGCATAAAGTCGTCTAAAATTTGATTGAAATTCTGCGCCTCTACTCGTACCCTATCTTTCGACTCTAATACAGTGTCTTGCCCTAAAATTTCTGGACGCTTGATGGTGCCAAGACGCCAATCGGCTTCTTTGCGCGAAATGAGACGCTTTTTGACACAAGCATTCAAGTCTTTTGACAGTTTTATCTCCAGTCTCATTCTTTCTTTTTCCGACACCAATTGTTTGCTATTCTGCAATTTAATTAATCTCTCTTGTGTCGCTATGGCTCTAAAGTACTTGCCATATCGCCACCTACCGAGAATACCGGTCGTAACAGAAGCCAGAATACCACCGCCAGCAATACTAGCAACTACCAACAATACTCCCAAGCCCCAACCAGTTAGAGCACCAGTCAACAAAAATAACGCAATGGATCCCCAGCCACCCACCAAACTCGCGAGCGTTTGATATCTAGACTTGTCAGCTATTTCGTCCGCCCTTTTTGCAAATTCCTCTTGCAATTTAACTGGATCATCAATTTGCGCGATTTTATTATTGTATTCTTCATACTGAGTTGAATTCATTTTCCTACCTCAACTTTATATATAAAGTATATCATATTTTTTACTATATTACAATAATTTAACGCAAATACGGCCAACTAATTTTAAAATATGAATAATTCAAAAATACAACCAGTGAAATACTCATAGTAAACTTTTTACATTACAATGAGACCCAATGAGGTGTTTGCAGGATAAATTTGTAATAGCTTGGGTAAATCACACTCGCTAATTCGCCCTAAAACCTTATACTGCTGGTCAATGATTGTAAATTCAGTGAGGCTATCTGGAGTGATTACACTAACTAGCCTGAAAAGAGGCATATCTTGTGGCACGGCAACAGCGCGCATTTTTAGCCCACGTGATAGATAAATAGCTTTGCTCTCAAGAATCCCTATTTGGCTATAATATGCATATTTGTCTTCTAACATCGAGGTTACTAGTAAAAATACCCCAAAAATCAACAAGGTAAGGTTTGGCACAAAGAAAACTGTAATCAAAAATGCGAGAATCAGACATATTGATATAACCATTCCCAACACACGTACCCGAGAAAAGGCAACTTTTCTATCCAATTTTTTACTCAAAAGTGCCAACATTACTCGCCCGCCATCTAGCGGAAAAACTGGGAGACAGTTTATCAGAGCAGTGTAGAGATTAGCATATACAAAAATTTGCGAATATGCGTAAGTAACTGGGAAAATCCACCATACAGCACAACCCAATATCGCCAGTATTAGATTGAAAATCGGGCCTGCAATGGCTATCAATATTTCATCGCGCGAGCAAAAAAATTTACTTTCCCCACCCAAACTCGCTCCGTGTGGCATAATTGTAATTTGATTAAGCCGATACCCCAATTTCTCTGCAACCAAAGAGTGAGCCATTTCGTGTAAACATATTGTTACTAAATAACTTATGAGTAACACAAAATAATTAAGATAAATTAATAACCCCGCAAAAACTATAAATAGCGGGTGTACAAAAAATTTTAATTTCATTTGCCTTATTCCACCCAAAATTCGCTATTTACATAACCAAAATCTAGTAAATATTCCCGCACTTGCAAAATATCCAACATCAAAACCGCAATCGCCACCAAAATAATAGTTAGCATAATCTTATAAAATCTGTCTTTCATATATACCCCCTAGCCATTTATTAGCCCTACTAGTTTTAGCCTACTACACTCAACTTTGCAACGCAACACATAATTCCCCCTTTCATCAATATCCAGCCTCGTATTTACATCTTCACGCTGAATTTCCATAAAATTGACCAGCACTTTATAAATTTCCACATTCACGAGTTCATTAAATTTATATGTATTAAAAAATTTGTCCTTAACTAATATTTGATTTAAACGCGTCAACTTACCCATAAAAACTCCTACACAAAATTTTGTTTTTTGTCCCCGAATATGTACGAACGATTACTTTCAATATTTTTTGCCAAATCTATCCAATCGCTTAACTCATCTTCGCCCAAATTTAATAATCCCCCTATAGTGGTAGATAGTGTCGCAACGCTATCATTATCACGAATTACTCCAGACAGTTTTAGGCGCAAACTATTCGCAATTTCTCGAGGAGAATACATAGTTTTACGCACAATGTGTTCGTGCTTTACGCGATTTAGAACCAAAGAAACATTTTCGATTCCACCGCTCAAAAGATTAGCTACTCTACCAGCATCGCGAATAGCAATTAGATGCGGAGTAGTAACAATTAGCGCCTCATTAGCATAAAAAATCGCTCGCCGAAATTCAAAACCTATTCCCGCTGGGCAGTCAATGAGAATATAGTCGTAATTTTTATTTAATTCTGTAATAATTTCTTGTAAAACTGCGGTCGTAATTTTGCTACTATTTACGATATTTACACAAGGCAAAAAATTGAGGAGTGGACTGTTACGACTCTGCACTATCGCTTGACGAACTCTGCATTTCCGTTCCAAGATATCACACAAATCAAAATTTACTTCCAAATCTATGCCAGCCACCAAATCAAGATTATTTAGTCCGATATCCATATCAATTACTAGAGTTTTGTGCCCAAGACGAGCCAGACTGCACCCCAAAAGATACGCTGTCGTAGTCTTACCCACACCGCCTTTTCCACTAGTTATCACAATCCTACGCGCCATATTATCCTCCTACTTTTGAATTAGGATACCTATTTTTACACAAAAAGTAAAGAGCCACGCCCCAGCTTAGCTCTTTTCTACACATTTTCTATTCAAACGACTTTTTTCATCATTTTTTTATACAGCAATTTGTCTTTTGTCAGCTTACCCAATCCATACAATGTGCAATCATAATTAGCAACAAATACAGGAAGTTCGATTTTCTCTTCCATAAAATCTCGCAAACCCGGCACGCTACTCCCGCAACCACAAAATAAAACTCCTTGCACCATTAAATTTTCACGCACAGACTCGGGTTGACTCTGAAAAAGTTGTCTTACAGTCTTGGATATTGCTAAATAATAATCTTGGATTGCGCCAAATATATCTCGACTGTTGATAGTTTTTGTCTTTTCATCAAATGACTGGATATCAATTCCAGAATACGACAACTCGTACTCGTCGCGACTAGTTAGACTCCCCAAATGATTTAAAACCGCACGCACCGTTTCGGAACTCAACTTTATGCCATATCTATATTTAACCACATCAAAGATCGCCTGCTCAAAGTTCTGCGTCCCAATATTTATACTCACAGCCTTATATATCCCATCACGGCATAATATAGCAATATCCGTATTACTCGAATTAATATCAACTAACATACAATACAAAAAATCGTCAAAGTTTATCCCGCAACCTATCATATCCGCCAAAGGATAAGGCACAAAATCTACTCGACTAATTCCAGCATAGTATGCTAAATTTTGTAAAGATTTTATGTAGTTTTCCGATACACCGCAAGACACCACAAATTTTGCAATCACATTTGCGTTGTGCTTGTCTTCGGTAACTCTGTGAATATATTCAGCAAACATTTGTCTAGCATATACAGCTTCACACGCCTCAACCCCACTCATTTTTATAGGATAAATTAAAAACTGCCCATATTCTCTCACTTCCGCCTCAGTGCCAAAACTGAGAATTTTCACATCGGAATAATCTCCCTCACACAAGACGCGATTGGGCTCTTCTAACACAATGCCTTTTCCATCTCTAAAAATTGTAGTTCTACTCGGCGTAAGGTCAATGCTCAAATATATTTTTGACATATTTTACTCCCTTTGTTTTTATTTTAACAAAAGAAATTATATTATGCAAATAAAATGACACAATTTTCGTAAAATAAAAAACATACCCCGCCGACTTAAACAATAGTTAAGTTCAAGGTATGTTAATTTTTATAAAATTTCCAGATTCTTGCCAAATACTTTGTGAAAATCTGTACTAGCCTCGATCGCAGTCTTGACCTCAAACCTGATGTCTGCGCCATCAGTTACGGTTTTCATAATAACAGCATCTCCCAAAACATCACACGCTAGATCAATAATATGCCCCTGTTGCGATCTGTCGAGTGCAACAGAAATTTTTAGTATAGCAGCGAGTTTGCGCACGGCGTCCAAATCCTCTTCTCTAACCAAATCTTTATACCGCACCCATTCGGACAGACTAAACTCATCAGCATTTTGCGTAGACGCAATAAATGCAGCCAGCACTAAATCACGATGTGATAATCCATAAATCTGTGAATTGAGGATAACGTGGAGCGAGTCTTTCCTGCTAGGCGAATAACGCAACCTAGCACCACAGTCATACATATAACAAGCCACTTTTAAAGGTCGCAAATATTGCCTGCCTAATTTGTGCATTACACGCAATTGACGGAACAAGAGAGCCGAAATCTCGTATACATGCAACTGATTGGTTACAAAATTTTCTCTAAAGCTTAGGTTCGCGTTTAAGCTATAACCAACTATGTCCACAATTGGTTTTTCCGCAGTAATAGGCACACATTGTGTAAATAAAATACCTGTAGATATGTCCGATGTGGAGATAATAAATTTACTAGCACCTAAAAACTCGAGGAACGCCCGCGTAATCGCTAGGCCAGACGCCACCGAATTAGCCGACCTCTGCTTGATACCCTTGATTCTGCTACGCTTGTCAAAGTCTAGCGCTTTGATCGCATTGTATACATTGTCAAAATCGTGCTGGCTCATCTCGTAGGCATGTGCTAAATCTAGAGGATATTTTTTACCCTTGCGACTGATTTTGCCAATACTTTCAAAAGTCTCTCCTACACCCACGAGTTTGAGTTCGGACAAATCACAATCTTTTAGCCAGTCAGCATATTCACTCAATTTGCACAAAAATTTTTCTGTCATTTCTTGCATCTGTTGCTCGGGACTAGCCTTGGAATCTTGATACATATTTACTAGAGTCTCACTACCACAAGGAATAGTAGACGAATTAATGATAGATTTGCGGATATATTGTATCACGTGCGTGTAATCGTCATCGACATACATAATGACACCTTTTGGCGCATCGAGCGAATTGACAACCCCGTTATACACAGAAACAACCTCGTCCATATCCTGTAGTAGACGAATTTTAAATCCAGACGCGATCTCCAATTCTTCTAAAAAACCATAGTGGTTCTTGGCATCACGGAAGCCCGAGGTGGCATACGCCACCGCCCTTTGCACACCCAGGTCGTCGCACAACTTACGATACATCTTAACCAACTCCACACATTCTGCCACCTGTGTAGGCTTGATGAAACCGTCTAGTTCTATATCCTTATAGATTCCGATTTCCTCAGTGTATTGGTCGAATACTTCAAAACACGTATCAGCAATTTGCCACGCAAAAACTAATTTTAGTTGCCTAGGGGTCAACTCCAACAGAGCAATTTTTTCTTTCTGTTTGTCTAATGAGATTTTCTTTTCCAAATTAATTTGATTCAATTTCTAATCCTCTCTGATAGTAATAGCAGAAACGGGACAAACACCCTCACAGGTTTTGCACTTAATGCAAATATCCTTGTTTATCTCAGCCTTTCCATTTGCGTCAAAACTAATCGCACCTACGGGGCACATACTAATACAAGCACCACACCCCAAGCATAAATCTTTATTTACCATAACGCTTCTCTCCTAATATTTTTTAGACTATACCACAAAACGAAGGCATTTGTCAATAGTAAAATTGCAAAAAAAAATTTTTCTTAAAAAATAAAAAAATTTACGCAAAAAGACTTTATTTATTCAAAAAAGTGTGATATAATAGTAGTGCTTTTTGAGTAAAGCGGAATTTGCGGTAATGGCGGAATTGGCAGACGCGCAAGACTAAGGATCTTGTGGCTTATAAAGGCCGTGGAAGTTCGAGTCTTCTTTACCGCACCAGTTAGAGAGGCCCATAATGGCCTCTTGTTTTATGGAGTTAGCTATATTTTTGTTAACTCTTTTTTTTGTTTTACCAAATCTTCTTTCCCCCGCACAATCGCCCACTACAACCCCAAAATGGCGGACATTTTGTCCGCCATGATAGGGTAAGTTTAAATTTATTTGTTTGATAAATTTTTTTATTAAACCCCCCAAGGGCGGACAAGATGTCCGCCCTTGGGGGTTATATTTTTATCTGAGATTTTTTATTGCGCTAGCCGAGCTAAGCACCACCACAA
>CAVFEX010000022.1:4111-8934 GCA_963621495.1 bacterium | reverse complement strand
GTATAATTTGACCTTCTGTTGGGCTTGTTTTTATCAGTATCACTTACACTCTTATTGTGTTGTTTTTGCAAAGGCTTACCCACGAATTGAGGCATCGTCAACTGTCTATAATAAGGGTCTGAAAATTCCGAACCATAAATAACAATAGTAGGAGCACTAGACAAAGGCGGAACCCAAAATTCCTCCCTATCTTTATCCAACTTACACTGTTTTAAAATCGTAGCAATATAAATAATATACATTAGCAACAATCCAACTGCAGGTATCACAACTAGCGAAATAAGTACAAATATAGCACCATCGCCATGATAAAAAATGGATAACAACGCACCAACAAATAGCAGTGTCAATAGTACACCAACCAACATAATGCGCACAAAAAATCCACTAGTCCCAACTTTGTCTGCCATTATAAATGCCCCCAAATACCAGTCTACCTATTTTTGTACTATTTTACCACAGTTTCATAGTTTTGGCAATTAATTTGCCCTATTTTTCTATCCTCGCAAAACCACGATACCCAACTCAATAGATTTATCCCGTATGCAATAAAAAAAATCCCCTAATAGTGGTGCAACCACCATAGAGAACTCTTCTTGTAAATTTGCTCGTATACAGTACAAGTTTACGCGGTAAACTTGTCTGCGTCCTCTAACTCCTCAATAGCTCTATAGAGCCCAATAAAATTAGAGTATCCTTTGTACAAATACCTCGTGCTCGTACTAGATTCTGTAACATCTTTCATACGCAAGTAAATAGTCGCATTGGTAACATTGGTAGAATTACTCACAGCAAAAGTAGCCGCTGAGTAATAAGGGTCCTCGGTAGACTCTTTTCCTGTCGACAAAGTATATTTAAATGCCTTACCGTTAGAATCTGTCATCAATTGAGCCTCGTCCCAATAAAAAGCTACCTCATAAGTAGTGTCATTAGCCAAACTAGCATAAGACTCTATCTTAGAAGAATACTTGGCAACCTTGCCCTGGCCTGCATATCCATTAAACATAGCGTCAATAACAGTCGGGCTGTTTGATGAATTATAAGCATTCCAAATTGTCATAAAGTCATCTTTTGTATCCTCTCTGTCGGCATACAGAGTAAGACTCTCAGAAGAAGTCTTGAGAACTATACGATCTGGAGTGTTTTCAAACTTGACACCTGTATATGTCGGAATTACTGCCAAAAGAATAGTAGTGAGTATTAGAATACCAATTATTGAATATGATACGACAAAGAATATAAAATTTCCTTTGCTCATACGTTTGAAAAACGGTACTTTTGTGCTCTCTTGCACTGTAATGTTTGTGTTGTCTTGATTTTCCATAGTCTTTCCCTTTTTGTGTAGAATTAAAGCAAACTACCAAATTTGCTACATTATAATATCACAATAACGCCTATCGGTCAACTAATTTTCGCTCTTTTCTGATTTTGTATCTTGAGAATTATCCGTGCTAACCTCGTGTTTCTCATCTGGTTTAGCCTCGCTAGTATCAGTCGCGCTATCTTTTTGAAAGTTTTTATCAGCTCCGTCTTGTGCTATTGATTCAGATTTTTTTGTCTTGGCGCTAGCTTTTTTGCGACTATTCGCACGCTTTTGCTCGGTTTTGCCAGAATCTGTGTATGCATCAAAAATAGTCTTTTCTAGATTGTCCATAGCATTGACAGTCTCAGCCATTTTCTGAGCTTCGGCTTGTTTTTTGCGATTGAGCACCTCTGCGTCTTTTTCCTTGCGGGCTTGAGTGCGCTTATCCATCGCAGACATAACCTCTTCGGCAGTCTTACCACTCATCAGTTCATCAACTTCTTCGGCGTAAATAGTCTGACGATTAATCAAGGTCTTGGCCATTTCGTCCAAAATCTTGCGATTCTTCTCCAAAATCTCCAGTGCCCTCTTCTCTCCCGACTCAATAAACGCCTTGACCTCTTCATCTATAAGGTCTGCTGTGTGCTCACTAATATTTGACCTCTGCTGGAAGTCGCGCCCTAAAAATACTTCGCCACCTGATGCATAACAAACTGGACCCAATTTTTCGCTCATACCATATTTTGTAACCATATCACGCGCAATATTCGTAGCAACCTCAATATCGTTTGACGGTCCAGTGGCTACATGTCCAAAAATCAACTTTTCGGCAGCACGGCCACCCATTAAACCTGCAATGTGATTTAACATTTCATCACGAGTGAGCTGGTATGTGTCTCCACCGTGTTTACGGTCGATTTGACTAGTCATACCTCCCGACATACCGCGAGGAATAATAGTAACCTCTTGAACCTCTTTATCATCGCCGTTGATTGATTTGATAACAATCGCGTGCCCAGATTCGTGATAAGCTGTAAATTTCTTTTCCTCATCACTCGTCTTACGATGCTTTTTCTGAGGGCCATATTCAACCTTGAGCGAACCCTCAAAAATATCAGTTTCTGTTATCAAATTACGATTGTCGCGAACCGCCAAAATTGCCGCTTCGTTAAGGATATTTTCAATATCCGCACCCGTAGTAGATGGCAATCTCCTAGCAATTCCTTCCCAGTCAATATCGTCTGCAAAAGGCTTGTTTTTAGCATAAAGTTTTAATATTTTAATTCTGCCCTCTAGGTCAGGAACATTAACTACAATTCGCCTATCAAACCTACCAGCACGCAACAAGGCTGGGTCCAGTACATCTGGTCTATTAGTTGCAGCAATTACTACAATACCCGAACTAGACTCAAATCCGTCCATCTGTACTAGTAATTGGTTAAGGGTCTGCTCACGTTCGTCATTAGTGTTACCTAATCCAGCTCCTCTCTGACGACCGACAGCATCGATTTCGTCGATAAACACAAGGCAAGGACTACTACGCTTTGCAGTTTCAAACAAGTCGCGCACACGAGCTGCCCCCACACCAACATACATTTCAACAAAATCGCTACCAGTAATACTAAAGAATGGCACGCCAGCTTCTCCAGCAATAGCCTTGGCTAGCAAGGTCTTACCAGTACCAGGAGGGCCAACTAGCATAACACCCTTAGGAATTCTAGCACCCATATCTGTAAACTTGCGCGGATTCTTTAAAAACTCTACAATTTCTTGCATCTCTTGTTTTTCTTCATCACAGCCCGCTACATCATCAAAACGAACCTTGAGTCCACTATCCATTCTAGCCTTACTGCGACCGAATTCGCCATTTTTGCCTGACATTTTGGTCATAGCTTTGTAAACAAAGTAACCCAGCAACACAATCATCAGAATATAGATGTATGGCAAGAGCCTACTCAATAACGGCTCAGAAACAGGCGCTGTTGTAATTTTAATTTCAGAAGAAACGCCCTCGACTTTGTCTTGAATTTTTTCCACCTGGAACGTATAAGCAACAACCACATAAAAATCATACTCTTTCGGGAAATTGTCGATCTTTTTCTTGGTGGCCTCTTCTGTATCGCCCTTGTAAATACCATAAACAGTGTTACCGTAAAAATGCACGGCAGCTACCTGGGTATCAGCACTACAAGTCCCCAACTTTTCATAAAAATCATCGATCGTGATTTCTTTCTTGCTGTCCCCTGTACCCAAAAATGCAAAAATCAACACAATTACGAGAAACGCAGTCAGCAATATTGGGAAAAGAGATACGCGTTTTGGCCCATTATTCATTGGTCTATTCATTATTCACTCCTTAAATTATTCCATTAATTCACTTATTAATATTGTCAAGTATACCACAATTAAAACAAAAAATAAAGCATTTCAAGAGAATTGGGCCCTTTTTTGTAAAATTTATGATACACTCACTACATACTCACTATTGAGGTGATAAAATAGTACAAGGCATTTTTTTCATTCATTTGACCTGATTTGATTTGAAAATCAAGATTCCCGCCCAAATCTAGCACTTTTTTTAGTTTTGCTACACCAAATTTTGCACCCACCTCACGCGCAATTTTTATAGCATACTCCTTGACTCCTAGTTTGCTAGCGACTATCGCATTACTGTCCCTCGTGGACATTGCATAAAACATTCTGCGAAAATTGCTCACGATTAACATAATCAGCATTTGCGGAGACTCCTTATTGAGTAACAACTGCTCTACAATCTCCATAGCCCGCTTGCCATTTTTTTGAGCAACTGCGTTACTCAATTCGTACACATCATATTCAACTTCTCTATGCACATTTTGTTGCACGACATCAATTGTAACCAGTCCACCCTTGCCTAATAAATTACCGATTTTTATGACCTCATTATTAATGCGCGTATAATCATTGTTACAGTAATTTACCAAGGCTTGTAGCGCGTCGCTGTTGATTTTAACATCTAAACTATTTAGTTGAGTCGCCACCAGCTTGGCTAGTAAGGTAATATCCATAGGCGAACAATCTACGCTCTCGCATAGCGGTTCTATTTTTTTATAAGCAGAATTACCTACAGAATCAACTATAACTAGTATTGTAGTCGCCAAGGGGCTCTGCAAAAATTTGAGCAAGGGCGCCACCTCGTCTGCTTTTTTAACCGCGATATCTCTCAAAACTACCACTCTATAATTATCCATCATAGGAATAGATTGACAGGCAGAAACAATCGCGGACATATCAGTATTTTCATCAGTAAAAGTCGATAAATTGAGCTCTTTGTACTTTAACGAATGGCTGACAATCATCTCCACCGATTTTTGTCTTAAAAAAGCATCACTACCTTTGATAAAGTAAGCGCCCTGAATTTTTGATAAAGATTTTTTTAATTCTTGAAACTTCATTACTTGCACCTTTTGAGGTATTTTAACACATTTTTTGAGTATTGTAAAGTATTTTTTATACTAGAAGACTACAAAAAATGATAACA
>CAVFEX010000022.1:0-4101 GCA_963621495.1 bacterium | reverse complement strand
GATAACAAAAATCCGACTAAAAATACAGAAAAAGTAGTAACAAAAAGTATCATTTTTGTCCGTGCTTTTGCAACACACTGCTGACTGCAGAAAAATGTACACAAGTACCAACCTACTAGCGACCAATCAGGAATTTTACTCAAATATACCGACGCATACGGCACCGATGCAAACAACCACGCACCCTTATCCACCAGCCAAAATCCCCATTGCAACACCCACAACGTGCTAGCCACCCACGGAATTATCAATGCTACAAGAGTGATACAAAATAATATCATAAAAACATAACCAAACAATGGCACTAATACGAGGTTAGCTAGCAACCCAATTAGAGAAAAGTACCCATACGCATTAATTATTATAGGCGCAGTCATTAGAGTAGCCGAAACAGTCAGAGCAATTGGCGAAGCGAGCCAACCGAATCTTAGCCGGCTTAATCCTCGATTCAAAGGCTTGTATAATAGGAAAATTCCAAACACACCTAGATAACTTAACAAAAAACTCAAATCAAATACATACATTGGGAATAATATTAGTAAGATAATTCCCGATAACGAAATACTCGTCAAATCATCTCGCTGATGCCCGAATAATTGTGCAGTAATCAAGAATACTGACATCATACTAGAACGCACCACACTAGGAGTCATATCACATAATATCGCGTAAAAAAGTAGAATTACAATTATTGTACTGAGCTTGACCCAGCGATTGGCTCGGACTTTTTTGAGCGCCCACAACAAAAGAATCATAATAAATGCTGTATTCAGCCCACTGACCGCTACCACATGCATAATTCCCGAAATCTGGAAATTATACGCAATTCCCGTGTCAAGTTCCGTCCTATCACCTACCAATACACTAAAAGCTAGCCCCGCATATTTAGGGTCCATAAACTGCTTGTACATTCCTCGAATATGTTCTCGCAAGGAATCCCAAAAATTCATCTGCCCTTCAATAAAAGTAATAGAATCGAGGTCGGTAAAGCAAGTGTATTGATAATTATTGGAATAAGCAAAAGAATTTATCTCGCTTTTACCAAATACAGGAGTAGTAGTTAATTTGCTCGTCAACACAATCTTGTTGCCGGGCAAAATCTTGGACAATTCTTCCTCGCTATAACTAGTCTCGTCTTCACGATAATACATGTAAACAAAGACATTGCCGTCTAGTTTTTTACTGACATAGGAATTTTCGCTAACCGCACTCACATCACTAATAATAAAGTACACACCTTTTTCTTTCTCTATATAATTTATGTCTACCGTACCATAAATATTATAATTTACATCTTCATCTGGTGTAAAGGCAAGTTTGTGCCGTGCATAATCAATAAAATAGAGCCCCAACCCGAAAGAAATAAAAATCACAACCACAACCCACAACTTTCTTAGAGACCAAATATAGTCAAAAAATTTGGATTTTTTGAATACAAAATGCAATGCTAAAAGAACCAGCATTATCCCTAGGAAAATCAGCACTCCAAATAAAAACCACACACTATTATATTGATAGAGTTTCCCGAGCCAAATTCCCAATGCTAGCGACAAAAATGCAAAAAATATTATCCTAAAATGCGCTATCATTTTCCACTGTATTCTGCCTTTTGTTTTGCCTATTCTATCATATATTAGTTGCTTTTTCAATAGCCAATCCCAAAATTACCCGGATTTACCTATTTAACCCCTTTAAAACATAGATATTTTACTTAAAACCCGTTTCAAATTTTCTTAAAAATATTTTACTAAAGCAAATTTCAAATTTTTTAAATCCCTACCTCTTTTCTCTTTTTTTATTATTTTTTAACCTACACCTCAAATTAAATTCGCCGAAAAAATTTTAAAAAATGTTTGAAAAAATGTTTGACAAATTTAAATTTATGTGTTATAATGTTCGCAATTCGAACAAAGGAGTGAATTTGAATTGAGCACTTATACTATGCTAGGCGTTCTCCTAGACTTGATGACTAACAAAAAAATTACAGCTAGACAAATAGCAGAAAAAATGGAACTCAGCACGCGTACAATTTATCGATATGTAGACATATTGAGCGCCAATGGCGTGCCCGTTTCTACCGCGACTGGCAGAAATGGTGGTATTTTTCTTACTCACAAATACGAATTAAGTTCGGTATATTTTACACAAAAGGAGCTCGATTTGATGATAGATTTGCTCTGCCGTTCGACAGATGAAAATGCCGTCTTTGCTATGCAGAAACTGTACTTGATAAATGGTTCGCAAAAACAGAATAATAATATAGGGGTAACATAGCAAGAGCACCGATAAAACTCGGTGCCCCACCCCAAATTAAGAGTACTTTATTATTTATATTGTATGCGGTTTATTTTATCCAAGTCGCAGAGTACCTCAGTATTGTATTCTGTTAAACTGCTAGCAAAATTTTTAGTTCTTTTCATAGCGTCCTTTAGCATTAAATTTAATAACTGTGTATATGTTATGCCCTCGTTTTTCCACAGATAAAAGGCTAGGCTCCCAGGAATTGTGTTTATTTCGTTGAGAAAAACCTTGTCGCCTACTGCAAAAAAGTCAAATCGCACTACCCCGTCCATATCCAATGCCTCGTATGCCTTGGTGGCATAACGCAGAATTTTATTCAAAATTTTCACTGGAATTTTTGCTGGTACGATTCGAGTAGTCGTGCTTTTGGACAAGTACTTATCAGAAAAAGTATAAAAAGGATTTTTGCACTCAACTTCTTCTACACTAGAAAATTTAATTTTATTTTTACTACGCAAGAGGGATATATTTAGTTCGCGAAAATCACTAAGAGCAGTCTCAATGATAATTTTTGAGTCAAATTCCCCTGCAAAATCTATAGCGCTAGATAGTTCATCTCTGTTTTTTGCTATTCTAATTCCTACACTACTACCACATCGCGCGGGCTTGACAATCATATTATAGCCGAGCCTAGATTCTGCCTCTTGAATTAAATTTTGCTTGTCGGTTACCTGCCCCCACACAAAATTTTGCGTAGGTATCTTTAGACTTGAATACAGCAATTTTGAAACAACCTTATCCATAGACACGGCACTAGGTAAAACGTCAGGAGACGTAAATGGCACCCCAGCAATTTTTAACACACCTTGTACCGCACCCCCCTCGAATTCTCCACCATGCAGGCATAGTAATGCACAGTCGATTCTGGTTTTTTGATAGCCCAAGAGAGTCTTTGTAAAAAGGTTATTGTTGTTTGGCTTGAAAAAGCACTCCCTTCCTTCAGGTTCCGTTTTGAATTTGGTAGCGTCGAGCAAATTGTTTCCATTGAGCCACTGCCCCTTGGTATTTATGTAGATTGGCACTGCCTGATAATTTAAGCTCAAGTTCTTGATGGCACTTAGCGCCGTAATAATTGTAATGCTGTGTTCGGGCGTAACACCACCAAAAATAACTGCAATATTGTACATTATTCCTCCGTTTTGTTTTAATAAATATATGCCACGCCACAATTTTTGGTTAATTGGATAAAAAAACAAGGCAAGGGTGCAACTTTGCGCCCTTTGCCTCGTAAAAACTAAGATATATAACTTTTTATAGGGTTTATGTTTAATTAATTTTGCTCCTCATTAGCATCTAAATCATCTGGTTGTCGCTTTAGTTCCCTAAAATCTTCTATTTCTAGACTCCTGCCACAAAAATTTTTTGCCACATACAAAATTGACAACGCTAGTATAATTTCAGCTGGATAATAAGTCATAATGCAGATTATGTCAAATATCAAAATTTTGCCCGCAAATAAATATATCATCAGCATAAAATCAGAAACAAAGAATAGTAGAGCACCTATCATAATAAAGACACTGACGCGACGGTTTTCCGTATCAAATACATTACTGATAGCTTTTCCCAACATAAATGAAATTACAAAACCATAAATAATTACCAGCATTTTCTTGTCGCCAAAATCAAAAAATGACCCCATTAGCACTAACAACAATACAACCGCGAATATACCCAACCCCACGAAAAAATCACGCAATCTAAATCCAGACAAGCATACAAAAGACACAAAAAATAATATATGGCCTATCCCAAACAGACCAGCACCTATCACAAAGTGGTCAATCAACAGAATATCCC
>CAVFEX010000021.1:0-9457 GCA_963621495.1 bacterium | reverse complement strand
CGGGCTCTATCAACCTAATAAACTCTGGTATTTACACATTTAGCATTACAGACCCAGTAGGTCAGAAATATTATTTTGAATCTTCATCTACATTTGAATTGACAATCCTAACAAATGTCCTCTATTATGTAAACAATGGAGCGGGTATCATGCATGCAACCTACTCTGATCCTGTAGACTTTTATGTGCCGAACCTATCCTACTACGACTACACTCCAAAAGTGCAAATCTACAGAAATAACTCACTCCTTGAGCTCACTCCAAACAATGACGGACATTATAACATATCTACACCTGGGTCATATAAAATTATTATGAAATCAGCTATCGAAAATCAAATTGGCGATAATCCTGGTTCGCAATTTGAGCAAGTTTATCAATTTGTAATTGTTACTCCGAATGAGGCGATCCAATCATACGACTTTGCCCCTGTTGCTGGATATGAAATAATCAATGTAACTAGACTGGATAGCAATCTAGATATCACTGACTCCATAAGACAAGATGGTAAAAAACTAACTACTATCCATATTGACCCAGAGAATCTCGGTGTCGGCAAATATCAAATTACTGTACGCACTGAGGCTGTGGGCTACCTACCTAGTCAAACCTACACTTTTAGTATTTGGATAAACAACGAGCAAGTTATCCTCACTCCATCACGCGATTGGGGTTCGAGCAGTACAAAAAACTTTACAGTTTCGGTAAACACTGCTAGCGTATACGAGAGAATTGGAGAATGCCACATTATGATCAACGGCGTAATAAAATTAACTATCGACGAATCTAATAAAGATAATGTCGACCCTACTACTATCAAGCCGATTACACAACAAGGCGACTATATAGTCCAGTTAGTCTCTGCTAGTGGAACAGTACTCCAAAGCTACAGAATGACCATACTAGAACCACTCAACATAGCGGCAATTGTATTGATTTCTATAGCAGTTATTGTAGTGATAGTACTAACGATTGTATTCATAGTGATGCGCAAAAAAGTGCGTGTTCGTTAATAAGAAAATGAGTCAAATCATAGAATTTGGCTCTTTTCTTTTTTTTAAAATGAAAAAATTTTTTGAGTTTTTGAAAAACTATTTACAAAATTATAAAAATATGCTAGACTATAGTCAAAAGATATAAAAGAGGTACCTGTTATGAAAGAATACGAAGTAGATATTAGAAAATTAGACAATTTATCTATTTATCAATTGCGCGAAGTTGGGGCCCGAGTTGGCGTGCGCAATCCCACTACTCTACGTAGTGCAGAACTAAGACAGCAAATAATCGATATAGTTACAGGTAAACAGCAACCTTATCTCAAATCTAAGAGTGGTAGACCGCACAAACCTGTAATCAAAGACGAGGAATGGGACGATATTGTAGGTTTTAACAATACTCTTCAGGCTTGTAGCCCGGATAATCTTTTTTCGCTACATTCCGCTAGCAGTAGCATTTACCCTACGTCTCCAGATACAATTTATAGCGGATATATTATACAGATACAAGGCGCTCTAGTACTCGCAGTAGGCGACGCCAGACAAATACGGATAAACAAATTTGCGCGCATAAATGCCGACATTGAGCATTACAAATTGCTAAAGCAAGGCGATGTCATTACTGCTACACTGTCTAGAGAAGATAACGAGAGAGCAAATCCATATGTTACCGCTATAAAATCAATCAATGGCGAAACAGATTTCAAAAAATTATATGACACCCCACCTACCCCAAACAGCACGACAGAGAATAGGAAGAACTTGCCAAAATTCAGCTATAATTACCCTCAACTTCGGTTCCTAAACGAGGAGTTGCCTGTTATGGCTGGACAACGCGCGCTATTTATAGGTGCTGATATTAATTGTGGACAAGAATTTTTAGCAAATTCTATTGCGCGAGATTTGTCAAATAAATTTTATGTAGTTTTTTATTCTTGTAACAAGCCACCTGAAGACGAAATGGATTTTGAAAAAAATGTAGACTATTTCTTCTCAACTTTTGATATTAACCCACGCAATATCGTGTTTGATTTCGAGGTAGCACTCGCCCGCGCTGTTAATTTGAGTCGAAAAACTCATACTATCTTTATTGTAGATAATTTGATGGACATTATGACATCTTACGCAAGATTATTACAAGAAGCTAATAGCGATAATTCTGCAAATATTTATGAAGAAGCATTTCAACAGATCAAGAGTTTGTTTGCTATCAAAGGTATCACTAATTTGGGTAGCCTCACATTATTCGCTTTTACTAGCACCCCAAAAGAATCAGAACTTGCTAACTATATAGCAAAGATGTTCCCGCTAGTAAACTGCAGATATGTCTTGGATCAGACAGCTTTTCTCCAAGGCGATACCGAATTTTTGGTAAGGTCGGAGTGCCACACTACTCAACCTAGGAGCAACATCATCGACTAAATATAGTAAAAAAACTAATTAAAATAGACAAGCTCGGAGATAAATCCTCTGTAGCCCTTAATTTACTAATTAGTCTTTTTTATTCTCAAGGTTTACAAAAATTGGGTGTACCCCAAAAGTTAGATAACTTATGGTGGCATTTCAAAGTAGATAAATTATTATTTTGTTTTATAACAAAGAAAAGGCTAGATGATTAGCCTTTTCTTTGTTAAGAAGTAGTTTCTTCGGAAAAAGTAATTTTGAATATACTTTCCCACTTTTCACCAGAGTCACTATTTCGCTTATCGTTTGGAGTAACGTTTATTAGATATGGGAAAGTATTCGAAGTCTTTTTCCATATATTATTATCCCAGCCACTATATAGCCCACTCACACCCTTAATACTATCCGTTTGCATATGAGAGCTCGTATAGTCTAAAGTTGGCGCATTCTTTGGAGTGATTGTTTCAGATCCTCTCCAAGCTTTTTCTTGATAAGTATAACCTGTTGTTAATTCTGGATTATAATAATACACAGCAAAACTGTTCTTACTATTATCACTATAACTGTAATCTGTAATATTACCGGTACCACCGATAAAACCTAAATTTGAGTAATTGCCTTGTGTAGCATCCATACTCGAATTCCTGTGGGTGGTATCTGTAGCAACTAAACAGTATGTATGCTTGATCTTGAATATTGCATTATTTTCACTATTAGGAACATAATAACCTACCAATGCTCCGATGTTTAACCCGCTCTTGGTAGCGCCAAGTTTTGCACCATACACATAACAGTTTGAAATGTCATAGGCATTGCTACCACTATCATAATAATTATTCCTCCCGACCAAGCCACCAGCACTAGTGCCCTCACTCGTATCCTCACCAGATAGGTAAATCGAGCCAGTGGAAAAACTCTCACTCACGTTTGCACTCAGAGTAGTAGTTTTCCCCTCATTGTCTGTAATTTTATATTGGTCTTGCAGTCCAATGAGGCCTCCAAAGTTACCATTTTTACCCTCAAAGCTAATATCGCTCCAGGACTGGGAAATCAAATTATAATTTATGGCTACCAGACCGCCTATATAGCTACCAGACTTTGATTTAGCTAACTTGACAGTACCTACTCCGTAATTTTTATCAACATCGGCACATACAGAATAACAACCTTGTACGATACCGTAATTTTTAATAGCCAGTGCACCAAAATTGATAGTACCTTCATTTGTAAATTCCATACTACCTGCGAGCGCTACACCGAGATTTTTTACTATTGTTTTGTATTCGCGGTCTCCATGAATTGATCTAAACAGGCTGATATTTAATCTACCATCAGAATCAAGATCAGAATCGAGAACCTTGTAAATTACTACCGTGTGTCCCATACCGTCTAGAGTCCTTACCTTTAAGTTGATTTGAGATATCGTACTCAAATTTTGTGGAGACACCACCATACTGCGCGTAAAGCAAATGTACTTAGCTTCTGAATTGACATTATTTGAATTGACAAAGTCTAATAATTGTGAAGCCTCGGCGAACTGATATGGCTCGTCATTTAAGCCACCAGTATTGAATTTCATCTGGGTCATATCATTATCGCTTAATCGAGGGTAGCCATAATATTCTGACACTTGTTGAACCCAAAAATCTTTGTTAAAGCCAGTATCCTTATCATTTTCTCTCTCTAATTTTTCATCGAGCGGATCGATAATATCAAATGGGCTACTAGTAATACTCTTTTCGCCATCATTCTCTTCCACAATTCTCTGCATCTGCATCTCTTTTGTTGTAAATTTGGTAATATTATCATTATTGAGATCATTAAACTCAACCTCGTCCGAATCACTAGAACTAATGTCGCTGTTGACAATTATACCTAGATATGATGAGTTTTTGATGTTACCAAAAGCCAATCCATAAGAGTAGCGAGCTGTAGAACTAGTCTCTGATTTAATGAATATGCCCAGGTTCATATTGCTGACGATACCGCGAATCTTACTCCCCTCGGTCGCATTACCTATCACACCACCTACATAGCCTGGGGTAGATGTGTTGATTCTACCGTTAACCATCGAATCATTGATATGCAAGTAATTTGATTTACCAACAATACCACCAATTGATAGCTCATTTATATTGGCACTATTTGGACCGACAATATCCATACTAACAAAGCTCTGCGAAATGAGACCTTGACTGTATCCAAACATTCCACCGATATTAACCTCATCACTTACTCTATAAACAATCAGTGTCGCAATTTCATGACTATTTAACAGTGGAGTATTGTAATTCAAGCTATTATTACTAAAGGTTGAAATGTTAGTGTCGCCACTTGCGATAGGCAATGAGCCCATATTAACCTTGAAAATCGTACCGTAGTTGGCTCCTGCTAGCGCACCAATGTTTTTAACTTCAGATTTATCAGTCGTACTTTCACCTTCAGAAGTTGTATCATCTGGAGACGGAATTTCTAGCGAGCCAAAGTCGAATACTATATTGGAGATCAACGTAGTTCTAGGAATTTCACTAAACAAACCAAAATTCGTATTGGTAGTCCAATCGCCACCGCTACCATTAAAGGATAATGTGCCCCAGGTTATACTGTTACCGTTACCGATAATTCTACGAATGTAAGTCAAGTCTCCATTTAAAACACTATTATCTTCAACCTCTATATTGGTATTCAATAGAGCGGTCCTGTGAGCAAAAGTGATGTATTCGCTATCCATAAGTTCAGTTAATTCAGAATAATTAGTAATTAGTTTAGGGAAAATCTCTCCACCTTGAGCGTAATTTACCATAGTTTTTAGAGCGGTAGGCAACAGCACTACCAAGCCGTTTTCTTCTGTACTAATTGTTGTCCAAGGAGCCTGTACGCTCCCCGTGGAGATAGTAGATAAATTCCCCGCTAAGTTTGTTATTCCATCACCAAACAACTCAAGCACGCTGTGGGTCTCAATCTTGGTTTCTTGCTGGCCTGTTTTGGTATTTTTCTCCACCGTGATGATTTTATTTAGGTCTGTACCGTGCTCTGAATATACTCCGCATAACATAGAAGCGTAATAGGCCGATTCTATATTATAAGTTACTGTTACTGTCTTTTCAGTTTTGCTATCTATCCCATATTCATAATCTGGAGCCTTATTTGCAATTGCATCTACTTTTGTTATTACACTATTAGATTCGTTGCTAGGAATAGAATACGCCCGAGAAATATTGATTACCGATGTGGATAATAACACTTTGATATAATTTTCAGTCAAACCTGCTACACCACCCAAATAAACTTTGATATCCTTGCTACTTGTAAAGGACAGAGCACCGTTTGAATATGCGTTGCGTATAAATACCCCATTTCTACCTGTAATTCCGCCTAGATAGTTTTCACTGTTTGAGTTATTTGAATTGTTGGTAACTACTAGGTCGCCGACATAACCACAACTATCCAGACACAGAGAGGTATTAGGATAAGCATAGTCAACAAATTTATATGTATCCCCGCCCTCTTCTTTTCGTTTGATTTGCTTGTTAGCCAATCCGATCACACCGCCAGCATAAATAAATGTAGCATTTGCATTGATATTAATGTCCGTCGCTGAATATAATGCGCTATAGACAGTATAAGTTTCTCTTGTTGGTCCTTCTTCTCTATAAAGTTGCTCTTCATTAGTATCTTGTTCCGGCAAACTGATCCTGTCGACGGTTTTACCATAAATTCCACCAGCATAAATACTAGCAAATGAACCCTCAATAGATATAATATTTTCACTCCTAATTGATTTTGTGGTGTATCCACTTGTGCGCACAAGTCTAGAATTATATCCGTGAGTATTTTCATACAATCCAGCGATACCGCCGACATATACTATATTTTCGCCACTATCGCTATCAGTAGAACTAGGGCCTTTTATGGTAAGTTGACCCTTGACATTGATGTTGGCCACATTACTGTTTGTTAGCAAACTAGTAATTCCACCGATGTAGTCAATACTACCACTAAGGCTTGCCGTTTCTGATGAATTGCTATAAACCCCAGTCCTAGTGAATTTAACATTAACTGCAGAAACAAAGCCGTTGTTAGTAAAATTATCTACGTTGCCGATAACACCACCTATGTAGCTACTCCGACTTTTATCAACTTCTACCTCAACATTACCGGTAACGTTCCAATCTTGAGAGATCGAGCCCGTCAAGTTTAGCCTATCCACAATACCTACCAGAGCACCGATATATGAATTATAGTCGTTATCATTTTTTGCTACATAGTTAATGCCAATCTTACCGCAATTTTTGCTATCTATCACTATTCCGTTTTGAGCCTTACCTACTAATCCACCAATAGTGAATTCTTTATCATTGTTCTCTGTCGTAGATTGGAGTCCACTGATGTTAACATCCACCCGGGCATTTTTCTCATTGTCTTTATTCTCGATTGACACAGAGGTAAATTTTGTGTTGCTAGCATTAGCCATAACGACCGCTAAATTACTAATCTGTGCACTACCATTATTTTGATTATAGTGCATTAATGGTGCGTCGCTAGCTAGATTTGTACTATCAAATATCACTCTCACATTACTAATACTAGTAGATTGTGCGTCCAAGAACAGCAGAGCAAATTGATTTAACTTATTCTCAACCGCAGTAACATCAAAGGAAATATTAAACACAAAATCAATATTATTGAGACTAAAGTTGCTAGCGTAGCCAAATAAACTATGGAAATATCCCATCTGTTTACGTGAAAACTCCGTAAATGTAATTTTAGCAGCACGCGTACTCATAATACCGCCAGATTCTTGAGGCACCGCACCCTCTAGTTTACCGCGTATTCGCTCTTTGTTACTCCCTAAACTCGTCTTTTCTTTGCCTGTATCCTCATAAAAATCTTCCCACCTTTCGCCAGTAATTGTTAAATCTCGTATAATTCTATAATGGCTACTAGCATTGGTGGCAATTAGATATTCAAAGAATTGGTCTACAGTTTCTATATCAATGACTGGAGAGTCATAACCTATTTTATGATAAGGGAATCGGAATTCGAGTTTGTCTTCATCGATATTCCACACAGTTCGCTCAAATTCTTTAAACGGCTGTACATCTTGACCATCGCCAAAATTATTAGCAATTCGGTTAAAACTAGTCTTGATAAAACTATCATTAACATTACTAAAATTACCTATAGCATTGATAGTGTTGGTACCAATTTTTTCTATAACATAAAAGTTGTCAGTTATGGCATGGCCATCATCCATGTTCTTAACATATGCGATAGCACTCGTAGGATCAACAAAATCTAGCCCCAAATATCCTGTAGCACTGCCGACATATTTTAGTCTATTCGTGCTAGATGAGTCATTTACTGTGTTTGCCACTCTTGTTACAAAAGTAGTATCCTTTTCATTAAAGGTGTTGGAACCGACGACCTCACTACCAAGTGAGATGTATACAGGCGCATTAATCTGAGCACCAATTAACCCACCTATTACCTCATTAGCATCGACCATTGCTGTAGTATAAACCTCATTGAGTATAGCACCAACAGAAAGTTTTTTAGTATTGCTCGTATCGTCCGATACAATCTTGAGTTCGCTATCAGCAATTGAATATTTTACACCGCCAGATACAGTGCTGAGTAGTTTTTCGGTCCCATCTTTTATACCAATATTCTGCAAATAAGCCAAAACTGGATCAGTTGGGTCGACATATGATAGAGGAGCATCGATAGAAAGTCCTATCAGGCCACCTGCCACTCTAGCCTTTGTGTTGATAACTGCGACCCTGTTATAACTATATTGCAATAACCCGCCGACATTTAGCCCGACCAAGCCACCTACAGCGTTTGATTCGTAGAGTTTGCTACTAAATACGCTCTTGTTGCCCACATAATTTGATGGCTGACTAGTGCTAAGTATCGTGCTGTCGACCGCGATCTGTTCTAATACCGGTTGTGAGAGTCTACTGTTGAGTAGCGCACCGCGGTTCTCGCCTACTAGGCCACCAGTAAAATTGGTACCACAAATATTGATAGCACTTTCACTCTTGTTGTCTATGTCAAAATATGCCTTGTAAACTTCGGAATTAGTACCGATTACGCCTACCACACCGCCTACAATCTCGCCGGAGAATCGAAGACTGACATAATGTCCCGAGTCTGCCGAAGTATAAATAGTATTCTTGACATATAGGTTGCGCACGCGAGGAGTAGTAATAGTGTTGATATTTTCAACCTTAGCCAAATCTAATACACCTATAATTCCACCTGAATACGAGATGTCTCCTTGATTATTCGGAATATTATTACTTACTGAAGCGTAATATTTAAATGTCTTACCCTCTTTTGCACCAGTGTTTGCAATAGTGCTAATATTAGATTCAACATTATAGACAAATGAATTACCCAGTACATAACCTGCGAGAGCACCGACCTTATTTGCGCCCATTATGTATCCACCTGTGTTGCTATCGAGAGAAGTTATATAAATATTCTCGATCAAACTACTATTGACTGTACCAGCCAGCACACCCACATTACATGCGCTACTTTCTAGTTTTTCTATGGCTAGAGTAAGGTTGGTTACTGTCGCATTTTCCAATTCAGCAAAAAGTCCGAGATTTGTTGCCTGGGTCTTGGAACTAGTACTACTAGTAGGCTGAATGTAATTTATTCCACTAATAATGTGCCCATTACCATAAAAATGCCCGCAAAATCTCATTTTTGATGTAATGCTATCTATTGAACTATCAAAATCAATATCCACTAGCAACATTACATATGCCTCGTCATATTGATATTGGACGCCACCACTAGTATCATTAGGTTTTTTAATATACAATGACATCTTTTCGTCGCTAGTGTAATTAAATATCCTGTCCTGCCACGAACTCAAACTGGTGATGAGCAATGGGTTTATTTTTAGCCCACGCGAATAGGCTGGATTATAACCGTAGGAATCAGACAAATACTGCCTATTAGATACGAATACCTGGTCAGCTAGATACAATTGCGGTCCCAAGTACGTCCTAGTTGAATCCATATACCAGGTGTTCTCGCCT
>CAVFEX010000020.1:0-9485 GCA_963621495.1 bacterium | reverse complement strand
ATATTTGATTTCATTACAACCTCACACCAAAAAGTTTATTAGTACTACTACTATATCAAATTTTATTTAATTTAGCAAATAAAAATCACTAAAAAACAGATTTTTAATATCAACAAACGAAAAAATTGACAAAAAATAAAAAAAAATCCATAATTTTGAGTGCAAAATCAAAATTTGACTCAAAATTATGGAAATATTTATCTCAAAAAAGTAGGCACAATTTTATTTGCAATCTGGCACATTTCATAAAGTGTATCTATCTTATGAGGTTCCGCCTCGTGCTCACGAATATTGGGCTTGTGATATTGCTGAAGATAATATCTCTTGGCGCCCGCAATCATATGAGCCAAAATGTCAATATCTTCAAGAGTCAAATCAGGGCTCACTGTTGTGCGAAATTCATAATCAACCCTATCAGTCAACAGAATATCAACCGAGTCTTTGACCCTATCAATTTTATCTCTAGAGCACACAACTGCGGGAAGTTTTTCTAAAGGTGCCTTGATATCCATTGCAATATAATCGACTAAATTATTATCGAGCAGTTCAGCAATCAGTTCGGGATTGGTGCCATTTGTGTCCAACTTGACCGCAAAACCCAAGTCCTTGATTCTTCGGCAAAACTGTGGCAAATCTCGATGAATTGTGGGTTCTCCCCCACAAACTACCACGCCATCAATCCAGCCTCGTCTACTCTCAAGATACTCAAAGAATTCCTCGCTTATGTCTCTGGTTTCAGTCAAAATCTTGTTGTTTTGACAATACCAGCAATTCCAGTTGCACCCGTTAGTAAACACAACAGTAGCAATTTTGCCCGGGAAATCAATGAGAGAATTCTTGATATACTTTACAATTTTCATATTAATTTGCGTTGGCGCACAATCCCGCCTTCTCACGATTAAACTGAGCCAACTCCTCCGTATCCATCACTTCTTCAGGGCGAATTACGAATTTTTTGCGATCCATATACTCAGCCTGTTTTGATTTGTTGAAATCTTTTACACAGCGGAAATAACCCACAACTCTAGACCAAACTTCGCTAGATTGATGACAGTGTGGACACTCAAAATGCTCGCCCGCGATATAACCGTGAGTCGGACAAACACTAAATGTCGGCGTAATGCTGATATACGGCATCTTGCTAGTTGAGAAAATCTTCTTGATTAGATTTTTACAAACTTCGCGGTCATTAATTTTTTCGCCTAAATACAAGTGCAGTACTGTACCGCCCGTGTAGAGCGATTGCAATTCGTCTTGCAAACGCACAACCTCAAATATATCGTCTGTGTAACCTACAGGAATTTGTGTCGAGTTCGTGTAATATGGGTCGGTGGTTCCGCTAGTAATGATATCAGGGAAACGCGCCTTATCCAGCCTAGCGAGTCGTGCCGAAACGCCCTCTGCTGGTGTAGCTTCTAGATTATACTGGTTACCCGTCTCGTTCTGGAATTCCACCATTTTTTCGCGCAAGAGATTCATTATCTCTATTGCAAACTCCTGCCCCTCGGGAGTGGTTATATCCTTGCCCAACAGGTTAAGTAGCGCCTCATTCATTCCGTTGACGCCAATGGTTGCAAAGTGGTTCGCCCAATAGGAGCCCGAACGCTCTTTTACACCCTTAAGATAAAATGCTGAGTACGGATATAGCCCGTTTTCGGTCTGTTTTTCAATCATTCGCCTCTTGATTTCTAGACTGGTCTTAGCAATTTCCGCGAGCCTGATTACCCGCTCTTTAAACTCCTCTTTTGATTTTGACAGATACCCTATACGAGGCAAGTTAATCGTAACAACTCCGATTGAACCCGTGAGTGGGTTGGAACCAAATAGCCCCCCACCGCGCTTGCGCAATTCGCTCAAATCCAGCCTCAAACGACAGCACATAGACAACGCGTCTTCTGGGCTGAGCGTCGAATTTATGTAGTTTGCAAAATACGGAATTCCATATTTACAAGTAATATCCATAATCGCGTTTACAACTGGGCTGTCCCAATCGAGGTCCTTTGTAACATTGATAGTAGGAATCGGGAAAGTGAAGATTCTGCCGTTTGAATCACCTTTTGAGAGGACTTCGCAGAGCGCGAGGTTAAACATATCCATTTCTTTTTGAAATTCGCCATATGTCCTATCCTGCGGTACACCTCCAATTATAACTGGGCGGTCTTTTAGCAAAGGATGAACCTTGATATCTAGGGTAATATTACTAAATGGACACTGAAAGCCCACACGAGTCGCCACGTTCATATTGAAGATGAAACCTTGCAAAATCTGCACAACCTCCTCATAACTTAGGTTATCGTACGCAATAAACGGCGCGCAATATGTGTCAAAGCTACTCCACGCTTGCGCCCCCGCACTCTCGCCTTGCAAAGTAAATGTTGCATTAGTTATCTGCCCTAGGAAACTGCGAAGATGCTTCGCTGGGCTAGAAGAAATTTTGCCCTCTACTCCAGTAAAGCCAAGACTCAACAACTGCGCTAGGTCCCACCCTACACAATAACTGCCAAAAAAACCTAGGTCGTGCAAATGGATATCACCACTAAGGTGCGCCTCGCGGACATTGACAGGATAAACCTCGTTTAGCCAATAATTCTTGGTAAACTCCTCGCGTACATAATTGTTTAGCCCCGCTACACTGCGTTGCATATTCGCATTTTCCTTAGTCGCCCAATCTTTCTCATCGATATATTTGTCAAACAAGTCAATAGTAGCACCCACCAGAGCATTTTTCTCCCTAGCACTCTTGCGTTTTTCACGATAAAGGATAAATGCCTTGGCAGTCTGTGAGTGTCTGTTCTCAATTAATACATACTCAACAGCATCTTGAATCTGTTCTACAGTCGGTACGTGGTTACCATTGCGCTTCTCTACAATGTCTACTACCTTTTTTGCTAATTCCATCGCAGTATCATAATCACTACCATTGCAAGCCACAGCCGCCTTGTAAATCGCATCTGAAATCTTGGTAATGTCAAAATCTTGATATGTTCCATCTCGTTTTAGTACTTTTGCAATCATTTTTGGTCATTTTCTCCTTATTCTTTATTTACACCCTTATTATATAAAAACACAATATATTGTGTCAAGTAAAATTTTGCATAACAATATATTGTGTTTTATGTTTGTACATTTTGCACAAACTTATAAAAAATTGACATTTTATAAAAATACAAAATGCATAAAATTTATGCACGCAAAGAGCGGATTTTTCCGTTTTTTATCGACATAAAATTTATATTTATAAACAAAAAACTGCAATTTTTGCATATTGCAGTTTTCCACATTTTATCCACATTAATTATTTTTTGAGTTTGCTTGATGATTTTTTTACTTTTTTGATACATTTAGGAATAACTATCAACAGCACTATACCAGAGATTGTAATTCCGCTCGATACAATATACCACCATTTAAACTCGGTAATTGTTACTTCGCCCTGTTTTGTAACACCCACTACATATGCGCTAACCACATCGCCCTCGGTAAGAGTTTCGGCCGTATTGTTGTAGTTGAGCGCTACACAAATATTGCTATTGAGATGAGTGGTAAAAATACAGTTTTTTGGCACACCGTTGGCGACAAATCGGTCCAGTGTACTCTGAGCGGGGTGCTGATATTGAGAACCGTCATCACACGAGCAAATTACTACACGGGGTTTGAGTTGAGTGAGTAGTGCCTGAGTACTACTCGTCTTGCTACCGTGATGCCCCGCGTCCATAATGTCGACTTGTGGCAATGTGTCGCCATATTTTTTGAGAATATCCTCTTCGCCCTCTTTTTCTGTATCTCCAGTAAAACAGTATTTCAAGCCATTGTACTCCAGAATTATAAAGCACGAGTAGTTGTTCCAATCTGAGTAAAGCTTTGTCGTATCTACTGGCGAATAAAATGTAAATGTGTATAGTTTATTTAAATCCGATGTTTCTGACGAATTCGTGATTACCTCGCCCGCCTTAGTAAATTTAATATTGGCGTCATATTCTTCGCCACTAATATAGTATTTTTCGTCATACATAGCCTTGTAGGTCGTATATAGTGAAGGCGTGCTCTTGACATTGTATCCTGAATAGATTTTTTTATTATTAGAATTCTTAGTATTGTTGTATGTATCCTGAGTGATATAACTCGCGCCATTTTGGGTCGCACGCTCCTCTTCTAGGCTAGCAAACGCCATCATTTCTGCCTCATTGCCCGTATAATCTTCTTTTGCGTCATATCCCCAATAAGTGTTCGGACGATAAATATTTTTGACCTGATATCTTTCTAAAATAGCCGGCATATATGCATAATGGTCATAGTCGGCGTGCGTCATTATCATATAATCAATAACACCGCTATCATTATCGCTCGTCAGCAAATTTTCATCAATATAATCAAAAATCTTTTTCTTGATTTCACTGCCGTAGCTCAGGTAATAATTCCAAGAACTTCCCGCGTCAATAATCATATTCTTGCCGTCGGGCAAATTAATGAGAATACAATCGCCCTGCAACACGTCTACATAATTAATGTTCATCGTGCTGTATTTTCTAGCAATATCCGCACCGACAATTATCCCTTCGCGTTCGATAGTGTTGTTAATTTTCTTTTCAAAAAATTCACTAAACGGCAAAGTACATAGCAGAATAATCGCTATCAAGGCAAAAATTCCAAACAACCAGCGATACGTTTTAGCATTTTTTGTCGCTGACTTGATTTCACTCTTTTTTACGTTGCTCAAATCTTTGTTCTTGAGGTCTGTCAAATTTTTTATATTTGATTTTGATGTGGATTTTTTTGTAGTTTTAGTAGATTTTTTACTCCCCACTCCCAGAGTATTTGCCAAAATCTCCGCTTTTTCCTCTGCTTTTTTTGCTTTCCGTCTTGCTTCGTTATACTTGTCCCAAGACATATTTATTCTCCTATTTCTTCAGTAATTTTATCATCATTTTCTATAGTTTCACCGGCATTAATATTATCGCTCTGTTTCGCTACATTACGAGAATATTCCTCTTTTTCACGCTTTTTGTTCTCTTTCGCTATCTTCTTGGCACGCTTTTGCATTTCAGAAATACGCAAAGCCGTCTGCTTGATACTCTCGTTTGGCACGCGCATACCCAGAGTTTTGAGAATGTCGGGCATATCCGCACTCGCCGTATTGTATCCAATCTCAATCATTTCTTTGATGCCCGCCATCTTGAATTGTCGATATTCCGAAAGGTCTAATTTGAGTAAGTGGTCGGCATACACGTAGCCCTTGTACGAATTTGATTTGGTCATAATGCGCAAAGAAGCCTTGAGAACATCAAAGAATTTGCTACTATCAGTACCAGCGCCACGACTAGGATTGAGGTCAACCGCCAGCACAACATCGGCACCCATTTCGCGCACAACGTCGCTAGGGATATTGTTCATAATTCCCCCGTCAACCAGCCTAAAAGGTGGATATTCAACCGCAGTAAACACCCCCGGATACGCACACGAACCCGCAACAGATTTACTAAGACTACCTGTGCGCAAATGCAACTCTTCGCCTGAAATCACATCAACTGCGACCGCACAAAAAGGCGTCTTGAGGTCCTCAAAACTCTTGTTATCGAGAATGCTATCTACAAAACTCTCAACACGCGCCGTCTTGTTAGGCACAAAAATAAATTTGCTACTCAAAATGTCTTTTGCTCGCATATTGATAGCAATGTCTTCCATTTGTTTTGAGCTCAACCCAGCACAATAAGCAGCACCGAATAGCGCACCCGCAGAAGTCCCAGCCACGTAGTCGAATTTTATTCCCGCCTCCTCAAACGCGCGAAAAACTCCAATGTATGCCGAGCCATAAACTCCCCCACCACTCAGAGCGAGCCCGAGTTTGAGTGAATGCAGAACCTCGCCAGGTGCAGATTTTTCAATCGCGCGAGTAGTAGGTTTCTTGAAAACATTTCTAAACCAACTAGAAAACCCCATATTTTGCTCCTTATCTTATATTATTAGTATTCTATCAAAAAAAGTCCACAACTGCAACAAAATTAAAAAAGAAAATAATAAAAATATTTATTTTTATTCGCTAACTTAACTAAAGTTACTTGCTCTAATAAAATTTTTAGATATTTAATTTGTTTGCCACAGTTACCAAATTTGTGGCTTTTATTAAAAGTTAGTTAAACTTTAAAAATTATTATTGCCAAACCTTAATAACGCTCCAAATTTAAGCTTGATAATTTCCACAAAAAATAAAAAGGGGACGGAAACTGCCCCTAATTTGTAAATTATTACTCTGCGCTCTCGTCATTGAGCTTGTCAATCGCAGACTTGACCTCTGCAATATCATCTTTGATTTGCTTGTTCTGTTCAACCAAAATACGGTTGGTACTCTCAAGGATAGGGAAGCGGTCTTTATTCTGCTCCATAACCTCTTCACAATGTTGAACAGACAACCTCAACCCGTCTAGCAAATCGAGATCCTCGCTCAACTTTTTAGCTTTTTCTTCGTCGATGTCTACATAATTATTTACACCATACAACAAAACTTTTCTGCGAGCGATAATTGCCTCTTTGCGACGCAATTTCTCTTGGTCGCGCTTGAGACTGCGGTTCACTCTAGCGAGTGGGTTATACTCTTTTCTATTTGCCTTGAGGTCGCGCTCGTTGACCTTGAGACGCTCCTGGAGTTTCGCTAAACGCTCATTAAGTGCGTCAATTGGGAAATACTCATAAACATTGAGAATTTTAGCGTCGGTAGAGTCTACTACGTTAGCTTTTTGCTCCTCAACGAGGTTCTCAATTTTTTCCTCTTTGGTCTCAACTACTCCATAGTCCTCGCCCTCGCGCGTAGCCTCTTTCTCGAGAATTTCTTGCACTGGTTCAACTATCTCGACAGACTTACTAGACTCGTACTTGGTAACACACTCTTTGTTGATTTCATCAATCATCGAATCAAAGTCGACAACAGCCTCATCGTCTTTTTGAGACTCGTCCTCTATCTTCTTATCCTCGGTAAAATCGTCATCAAATAGTGAGTCAAAATCATCAAAATCGCTAACAAACTGTTGTTGTTTTTGCTCTTTTACTTCAATTGGCTCATCTAGTAAAATTGGCTCGTTGGACTTGGACTCAATAGCTTGTTGTTCTTGTTTGACTAATTCCTCATCCCAAGACTGCGCAACTGGCAACTGCTCATTTTGCCCCAAAACTTGTGGACGAACACACTCATCAGCAAAAATATGCTGAGTGTTTTGTACCTCGTGTGATTCTTTCTCTACTTTTGGTCTAACATCATCACCCGACTCACGCTTACTGCGGAAGAAAATGGCGCCGTTCTTGTTGTTGATTGACAAGAATAAATCTACCAAAAAGATAATGATGAATGCTGTAGCGGAAATCAGTGCGACGATTGTTAGAACATTCAAAACTGCTTCTATAAATGCTTGCATTTTCCTTTCTCCTAAAAATTTTTTGTACCCTTGATACTGGTGGAAGCGGTGGGAATTGAACCCACGTCCAAATGGTGCCCGTCCTACCCTTACTACATACTTATTGTATTTCTCTACAAAATACCGCGTAAAACACACAAACCGCGATATCCGTACTGCCAATTTAACTACACATCAGGGGCAGTAGCCCGATATATAGTAGCAATCAGTGTATGGTTAAAGCCCTCAAACGCACCCACCTCGCTATAAAATGTGAATGAGAACTGTCCTACATAAAACTAAAGGACTTAGTAAGCGTATGCTGTACCAAAAGTGGTAGGCATAATGCTCGAATTCTGCTTGTTAGCATTTAATTTTACTCCCGTTGTTACGCAGACGAGCCTGCGGTATGCTGAATAAAACTCGGCGAATCCACCCGTCAAAACCAGTGCGCCCCCAAGTAAACCTAGCCTAAAAGGATCTAGTATCACGAGCCATATCCCTACTAATATCTCTCTCTTTGATACTCTGTCGCTTATCATACAATTTCTTACCACGACAAACAGCAATTTCTAGTTTTACTAATGACCTGTCAAGATATAACTTGAGAGGCACCACCGTCAACCCCTTCTGCTGAATAGCGGTAGAGATTGTCGCAATCTCGGACCGATTGAGTAATAATTTCCGCGTCCTACGCTCCTCGGGTGCAAAGTTGCTAGTAGCCTCATAAGTCTTGACATACATATTCACAATATATGCCTCGCCATCACGAATTGTAACAAATGCATCTAAGATACCAGCGTGGCCAGCACGGATAGACTTGACCTCAGAACCGACCAAAACAATACCAGCGACAAACTTATCCAAGATGAAATACTCATAGTTCGCCCGTCTGTTTGTAGCAATAATTTTCATTCCTACGCTCCTAATTATATCATATTATAAAAATTTTTCAAGACCTTTTTGCAAAAAAGTTGCCAAAATTTACTAAAATATCGAAAAAGTTAGCACTTTAGAACTCGCTAACCGCTTTTTTGTCCAAAATTTTGAAATTTATCTGTCTACGGCGCAAGTTTACGCTCTCCACCATAACTGTAACTTTTTGTCCTAATTGATAGTCGTGTTTGGACCCAGCAAGCTTGAATAATTTTTCCATCAGGATATAGTTATCAACTGGCAGATTTTCTATCGAGCACATACCCTCTACTGTGTTCGGTAGCCCAACAAACACGCCAAAATTCGTACACCCAGTAACGACGCCCTCGTAAATTTCGCCAATTTTATCCTGCATAAAGTCCGCTTTTTTGAGGTCCTCAACTTGACGCTCGGCGCTCTCCGCTAACCTCTCACGCTCACTAGTTACGAGTGAAGCTTCTTCGGCAAACTCCTGCCAGCGCTCCATTTGTTTTTTGTCTTTGTTGCGCAGATAGAATTTTTTTATCATACGGTGTATAAATAAATCAGGATATCTGCGAATTGGTGAAGTAAAGTGGCAATAGTCTACAGCAGCAATACCAAAATGTCCCAAGTTTTTGGTGCAATATCTAGCTTTTTGCAGACTGCGTAACATAACCGAGTTGATTAGAGCCTCACAAGGTTTGCCCTCCACCTCGCGGAGTAAATTCTGCAATTGCTTTGGTGTAACTTTTTCTGGATTGTCTGCTACCTTGTATCCAAACTGCCCAGCAAACTTGAAGAAATCAAACATCTTCTCGCTGTCAGGTTGCTCGTGCACACGATATAAAAATGGGATTTTTTCCTTGTCGCACGCGTGCGCCACAGTCTCGTTTGCAATTAGCATAAACGATTCAATCAACAAGTGCGCCTCGTTCCTCTCATAGAGTTTTACGTCCAAAACGTGCCCAGTCTCATCCATCTCAAATTCACATTCAGGTAAATCAAAATCTAGCGCACCTCTCTTCTTACGATTGGCATACAGTAATCTATGTAATTTTTGCATTGACTTGAATTTATCTACAAGATAGGCATATTTTGCACAAACTTCAGGATCGTCATTTAAAATTGCAAACACATTTGTATAAGTCATCTGTTCACGAGAACGAATTACGCCTTCGCAAATTTCATAATCATAGACCTTACCGC
>CAVFEX010000019.1:2622-9909 GCA_963621495.1 bacterium | reverse complement strand
ATCTTCCACTGCTACGAATTAATCAAGGACACGCCTCCTATTGAGGAGGTTTGCCAGAAAATTCACGAGGCGGGCGGTTATGCGGTGTTTGCTCACGCGTTTAGGGTGTACGGCGAGCCAAATGTCAAGGGGTTAGTCAAAGATTTGACCAAACTTGATATCCTTGACGGCTTTGAGTGTATTCACAAGAAATTTAGTTTGGCGGAGTGTAAGTGGATGGCTGATTACTGCGACTCACAGCACTTGCTCAAAACGGGTGGCTCGGACTTTCATGGTGACGGGTTCAAGATTAATGGCAAACGTTTCGCTCCTGAGTATTTGGGCTACGTTCAAAATGCTGATTTGGAGATAAAATTTCCTATCAAAAAATAAGATAGGCAAAAATAGGGGGAAAATATGAAATTGTATTCCAAGAATACAGGTAAATTCACGCTGTTTTTTGGTGTGGGATTGTTACTAACTCTGCTGTGCTCTTTTTGGATTTTCGGTAGCGCAACGAGTGGTAGTAGGCAGGCTTTGGCAGAGAATACTACTGAGTACCGGTCTTCGCTATATGGCTTTGAGCCTACCAGTGATATGCTACAAAATAGCGATGGGATTTATCAAATTAATACAGTAGAAGATTTGCGGGCTCTAGCTTATTATATAAATAAGGGCGACGAAGCACAATATAATACTTATGCCACAGCCTCATATCAGCTAAATAATTATCTTGATTTGTCGGCATATCCTTATTGGGAGCCAATTGGCATACCGTATAAAAAACCTTTTAAGGGTGTTTTTGATGGTAATGGTAAGAGTATCTACGGTCTGACCATTGTTGATAAGGATTTTTTGAATATTGAGTATTCATTAGAACAGTCTTATGATAGTGTTGGGCTATTTGGTTATGTCAAGAATAATGATTCTAGTGTAGCAGAAATCAAGAACTTGGGTCTTAAGGATGTTCTTATCAAAACAAATAGCACATATGTAGGTAGTTTTATTGGTGTCGCTGAGGGCGATGTGTCCGCAGATATAGGGTTCGCAAAAATCTCTGAGTGTTATAGTACTGGTTATGTTGAGGGTGGATATTTTGTGGGTGGACTAATAGGTTCTATGCAACAATGTGCGTCCATTGAGAATAGTTATTTTGCTGGAGCTGTTCGCGATCTTAGCAGATTTGGTACGGGTATTGTAAACTCTTTGTACGATATTGTTACCAATGTAGAAAACGGCTCAGTGGGTGGTCTCGCTGGGGAAGCAAAGGACAATGGTAAAAAGATTATCAAGAATTGTTATAATGCGGGCGTAGTTGGTTCTACTACTGGTGTTACAGATTTTACTCGCAGTGCTCTGGTAAAAGACAAAACAAATATTAGTTCTAGCAATTTGAGGAGCAACTTTTTCCTAAGCTCAGTTTTGCCTGGTGCTACTAGTGCTGAGATAAAGGATGAGACTGGACTACCTGCTTCGTGTTGTAAGCTAAGTGAACTGTCTGGTACTTACTTGAGTGGTTATCCACGTTCTTTTGCGGTAGAATATGCAACTGGAGATAACTATTTACCTCAAAATCCGTCAGAGACTTGGCAATTTTCCAAAAAAGCTAACGACGGACTGCCATTTCTTCTCAATACGGCGCCTATTATGCGTGTGGAATTTAAAACTTATTGCATAACAGTTAATGGCGATGATGAAATTACAGAGTCTACTGATATTAGTGATAACGCTGATATCACGAATAGTATTAGCTCTGGTGTTTGTCTTAGTGTCTACAATATGTATTTTGTGAGTATCTTGGGCGACAACAATAGCGCAGTTACTCTAGAATCTGTTGTGGCTACACCAAGTAGCGAATCTACTACTGCTTATAAATACAAATTTTCACAGTGGGCTACATCAGGATTTGAAAAATCATTCAGTGATAGTTTTAGTAGTTTGCCTATTGCCTCAACTGGAGCTCAGACGATAGGTTATGCTGATATGGACAAAATTTTTGTGGCGTGCTATATTGAGAGAGAATATGGTATTGAATTTAGCGCAGACGATACTGCTCGTGTAGCTTCGGGTGGGCTCAAAGTATTTTGTAATGGCAATGTAGACTCTTTATCCGTTGAACAAAAAGTGAAATTTTCCGACTCAATCACAGTAAGTGTAACCCCTGCTAGTGGTTATAAACTAGATACTGTTACTACCCCTATGGTAACAGATGCATCTAATCTAGTTACTGTAGAAAACGGCGTTATCTGTGTAAATATTCAAAAGTATATCGCAAAAATTGGCGAGAATCAGAGTAATATTGATGATATTACCACACTTTCTATTCAGGCCAATTTAATAGCCGAGGAATATAATCTAGAAATTCTCGTAAATGAGGAGGCTAGTAGCGAGGCGGTAGTAGTCAAAAGAAATACGGAAAATTCGACTGTTCCATTTTCTGGCGCTAAGGTAAAATATGGAGATGTATTGTCGCTATCGATTGACCACAACAAAATTCAGGATAATTACAAATTTGATGGCTGGTATTACAAGATTAGTAGTGAAGCCGTTACGGCACAAAGTCTCGGTTGGAAGCCAATTACGAGCGATGCCAATGGACAGGCTGCTTTTCAAGTAGGCGATTATGCAGATAATGAAACCGTATATATTTGCGCAAAGTTTGTAATGAAAACCTATACGCTATCCGCATCAGCAAATGACGATTTGGCTGGTAGTTTGACGCTAAAAATGGGTGCTGAGAGTAGTAGCAATGTGCGTGATGTTAATGAATATGCCTATAATGAGACTGTATATGTTTCTATCGTAGCTAACTATGGTTATGAGTTGAGCAAATTAGTTATCAACACCACAGGAACCCCTACAGAATACACAGCAACACAAATGGCGAGTTTGACAGGAGACATTACTTGGAAAAATGGTACAAAATTGCTTATTATTGGTAATTTATCTCAAGATTCGACTATCTATGCCGTGTTTGTGCCTGTTTATTTTGACGTAGTCGTTTCGCTCTCTAACAGCGATAATAGTACAAAAACAAAAGTAACTTTGGAAAATGTGGACCAAAACATTGTAGGTAGTAACCTAAGATATGCTTTTGGTAGCGAGTTTAGATTTAAAATTTCTCTGGAAGAAGGATACAATTTGGTCAGTGTGATGAACTCTGAAACAGCTTTGGCCCCACAAAACGGTGTCTACATTTGTGTGGTAAATGGTAATTTGACGATAAAAGTTACCATAGAAAAGATAAAATACAATGTAACGGCTAGATTTGAATATAATGGCACCTATAATTACAAAGTTGATGCTAGTTGTATTAGTGGTGCAGGAATATACTTCTATGGGGAAAATTGGTGTGTCAATGTGGCTTTGCCTGAAATGTTTGAGATAACTCACTTGACCGAAAATGGCAACAATGTACTTTGTAGTATGTGTACTTATGGCAAGTCTAAGATCAAGAATGATGTAGATTTGATTTTCCACCTGAGTATCAAGCAATCATTGTTCACATTCAATCAAATTGGCGATGATAATTCTAATGACTGGTATTCAATAATTATAAATGGCGATGTTACTCAATATTCAAAAAATAGTTTAGGGAAAAAGGTTAACTACGGCGATATCGTTCAATTTTCGGTTAGCGATCAATATTTTAGCAAAAGTGAGCGCGGAGACAAGTATGTGTTCGCTTATTGGAAAGTTAATGACCAAGTTATGACTACAGATAAATCGTTAAATGTTATGGCAAACGGTACAGAGAAAAATGTTGTGGCAGTGTTTAGGCCTGCTACGCTCGAATTGGTAGCCGGTAGTTATTGTGCAAATGCGCTCCAGCAGTCCGATGTCGCTGGTACTATTTTGATGCCAAATTCTGTAAGTTTTGGAGACAATGTAAAATTGATCGCCACTCCAAATGCTGGTTTTAGATTTGCAGAGTGGAGAGATTTACAAGGCAATACATTGTCAACCGACTCAGAATATAATTTTGTAATGGACAAAGCGACTGAGGTTAGCGCCGTGTTCTTGGAGCTCGGAACCGTGTTTGTAAATAGTAATGCCAAATTTGGTACTATTACGGGCGCTGGTACTGGAGATTTGGGCACAGAAATTGTGCTCACGGCTGTGCCAAACAAAGATTTTAAGTTTGTCGGCTGGGTTGAAAATGGCAATTTGGTAAGTCGCGAGGCAAAATATGAGTTTACTCTAAAGCAAGATAGGGTGCTAAATGCCGAATTTGAGCAACTGTATGCTATAAACTATTCAACCAACGACGACTCTCTGGGCAAGGTTATTGGCAATTCGAGCGGTACTTTCAAGGAAAATATCGTGCTCGAGGCAGTGAGTGCCAACAACTGTTCTTTCGTGGGGTGGATGGTAGATAATGTGATTATCAGCAATTCGACCAAACTAAACATATCTATCAACGGCGATATTAGAGTTGAGGCGCTTTTCAAGAAGAATTTTGACTGGAATATTATCATCATCATTGTCGGGAGTATGATATTTGCGATAGTTATGGTTTATGGCGCAATTGCTTATGTCAAGTCTCGAGAGGCGGAGCCAATTAGTACTAGAGCGTTAATCGGTGGCAAAGATGACAGCGATATTATTAGGAAGATTAGCAAGCGCAATGTTTTGCGTGATGAAATTATTCCCGTTCCTACTAAAAAGCAATCAAAAGCTAATGTTCAGCCTGTGCCTGTGCGCAAAATTGTAGTAGAACCTACCGACCACAAGGGCAACAAACTCAAAGTTAGCGCTAAGGCAAAAGACAAAAAAGCTACTCTCAAGACTGAAGAATAAAATTAAAAAAACAGTAAACCGCTAGATTTAACTTGCGGTTTTTTGTCGTAAGGAGGAAAATATGTTATATATTGCGAGTGATCATGCAGGGTATCCGCTCAAAAAGAAGTTAATCGATTTTTTACAAAAACAGGGTTGTGAGTTTGTTGACCTTGGGACAAATTCGCCCGACAGGGTGGATTTTCCTGTGTACTGCAAAAAGCTCACACAAATGGTGCTAGAAAGTGAGCAAAACAAAGGAATTTTGATTTGCGGTTCGGGTATCGGTATGAGTATCTGCGCCAATCGTCAAAAAGGCATTCGCGCAGCCCTTTGCGATAATAAAAATACAGTTAGGCTCGCTCGCCAACACAATAACGCCAACGTCCTCGTTCTCGCGGGCAGAAAAACCTCTTTTAGGCGTGCCAAAGGAATGGTCAACACCTTTTTAAATACCGAGAGCTGGGGTGGTGTTTATTGGGAGCGGATGTGCTCAATCGACGAATAATTTGGGGCGATAAAAACACGACTTATGTTATAGAAGAAGGTTCTTCTGTACCTAATATAATCGTATCCGACGATAGCGGTAATAATACAAACAGGGAACTTGTTGTAACAAAGCAAGAAGAAGTTCCAGAAGAAATACAATCAAACGTAAAACGAGATGAAGTTGCTTCGGCAATTTACGATGTAACTTTGCGTGAAAACGGTGTAATTGTTCAACCTGATGGAACACTTACAATTAGGCTCCTTATTCCAGAAATAGGGAAAGATAGGACTTTCCGTATTGTTCATTTGCATGACAATACAGTTGTGAACATTGAATACACAATTGACGGCGATTATGCTGTGTTTACAATTGACAAATTGTCTGAATTCACGTTCGTTGTTGATAACAGTGCTTCACTTTGGTGGTTAATTCTCATTCTTGCAATCATAACTGCAATTGAAATTATGCTAATAATAATTAAAAAGTGGAATAACAAGAAAAACAACAAGATGCTTTCGCTAGCACTTGTTGGCGGTGTGATTCTAATTTACGAGATTGTTTTACTTGTAGTGTTTGGTATTGCTGTGGTTGCGTTGGGAGTTTACGTTGCGTACTTGTACCTACCAAGAGGTAAATTGGTTATGAGTGCAGACGGCGTAAAGGCCGATGGCGTAAATGCAGTGGAAAGCGCTGAAAAGACGAAAAGTGCGAATGTTTCTCTTGGCGAAAGTGCTACTCTAGACGGTAGTTCAGTCCCTGTGGGAGTGAAATTTAATCGCTCGTTTACGGCAAAACTTATACTTTCTGAAGATGTTACAAAAGGTTATTTTGTGGAAATTGCGAATTACATTTTGTCATACAAGAAGACTAGATGCCGTATTGGGTGGAAAAATGCATCATTTGGGTATGTGAGAAATACGATTTCCAAACTCGCAATTCGGGGCAAGAATTTATGGCTTTATCTCGCTCTTGACCCGCAAGAATATATGGCGACAAAGTATCATGGCGAAGATTGTTCTGGCATTAGAAGGTATCAAAAAGTGCCTTATGCGGTCAAAATCAAGTCAGAGCGTGGGCTGAAGTTCGCAAAAGAACTTGTGGACATTTTAATGGCGAAATATGATGCGGTTCGTGGCAAACAAGAGAATATCTATACGATAGCGGATTTCCCATACAATACACAATCAAATCTCATTAAGCGTGGGCTTATTAAGGTGTATTCGGATAAGGAAATCACCGACGACAGCGAACTTGTTAGTGTGAAGTTTGATATTCACAGCAAGGTTAGTGTTAGCGATGCAAAGAAATTTCTCAATGATACCGAGGCAAAAAGTCTGGTTATCACAACCGAATCAAATGCAGAACGACAAGTTCGTGGTAAAGGGGGATTCGGTGTCAATATTGACACACTTTCACGTAATTTCTCGGCAGGCGATACTGTAACGCTGAGTCTGTTGAAAGAAAAGGGAATCGTTCCCAAAAAGGAAAAAACGCTTAAAATTCTCGCACGAGGTGTGCTTGATAAGCCATTGACCATAATTGCTGATAACTATTCTGCTGATGCAGTCAAAATGATTGTTCTTACGGGTGGTAAAGCAATTATTGGCAACAAATAATCATTTCAAAGAAGTTTATCTAAATTTAGGTAAACTTCTTTTTTATTTGTATCCACCCTTAACATTGTATCTATTCATGGCGTCGTATCTACTTTGCTTTTGCATCTACCTTGTTATGTAAATAAACTTTTGGCTCGTCCGAAATGAAAGGATATAAAAATCAATTTAAATATTTAAGTGTGGGTACGGGTACAAAATGCACCCGTACAGATTCTTCAATAGATAATCTGCGGGGGCGTGGGAACTAACGGTTACTTAGCAATTTTAAATTTACAAAAAGCTAATAGTTACGAAAAAACTAACAGTTATATAAAAATCTATAGGCTACGAAAGAATGAAATTTGCCAAAACCTCAAATTTGCAAAAAATAAATTATCGAGAAGATTTGATTTGGTGGAGAGGTAAAATAAATTTCGCTTGATT
>CAVFEX010000019.1:0-2612 GCA_963621495.1 bacterium | reverse complement strand
GGTATAATCAATATTGTTAAATTTACTCAAGAGGGAAGATATGAGTTTGCCGAGTTTTTTTGTAGGAAAGGACAGCCGTGAGGATAATCAATTTGTAATCACGGGCGAGGAGAATATGCATTTGAGCGCTGTGCTGAGGTTGGGCGTTGGAGAGAAAATTGAAATTATGCAAAATGACGGCTACGTGCATAGGTGTGAGTTGGTTAGTGTGAGCAAACATGAGTCTGTCGCTGAAATTAAGGCGAGTCGTTTTGTGCCGTGTTGCAGTAAAATCACTGTTTTTATGGCGCTAATTATGTCAGATAGAATGGATTGGGCGGTACAGAAGATTACCGAACTTGGGGCGAGCGAGATTGTGCCTTTTGAGAGTGAATTTTGTACTGTAAAAGACAAAGGCAATAAGACGGAGCGTCTCAATCGTATCGCACTCAGTGCTGCCAAGCAATCGGGGCGAGCTACTTTGCCGAAAATTTCTAAGACTTTGTCTTTTGATGAATTGTGCGATGCCATTAAAAATTTTAGCCAAGTGGTGCTGGCTTATGAGGAGGAGGAGCGTAATGCAAAGACTGTGCTATCACACTTGGATAAAAACAAGACCATCGCGCTAATTGTGGGTAGCGAGGGCGGTTTTAATACTGTTGAGGCTAAAAAATTAATTGAATCCGGGGCACAGCCTATTAGTCTCGGGAGCACAATTCTGCGTGCAGAGACTGCCTGCGTGGCACTAATTAGCGCCGTAAATTATGAATTAGGATTATGGGAGAAGATGAAATGAAGATAGCTTTTTTGACACTCGGGTGTAAAGTTAATCAATACGAAGCCGATGAAATCGCGAGAAACTTGCGCGCGCTTGGGCACGAAGTGGTGCTAGACTTACAACCTGCAGACTGTTATGTTTTGAGTACCTGTGCAGTAACAAACGAGGCAGAGCGTAAGTCTAGACAGATGATAGCTAAACTACAAAAATTAAACCCCGACGCCAAAATCTACGTATGTGGGTGTGCTAGTCAAAACAATGCTAATAACTTTTTGGACAAGCCAAATGTTGAGGTAGTATTAGGTACTGCGGGTAAAGTTTGGCTACCCGACCTTATCAATTCTGCCTCAAAAGGTAATTACGTGGTGGACCCTGCGTGTGATTATGAGGAATTTTCGGAAACTCGTGAGACTGTAGACACCAAGACAAAACGCACTCGTGCTTTTGTCAAAATTCAAGATGGGTGCGATAATTTCTGTAGTTATTGTTTGATTCCTTACATTCGTGGTCGTAGTCGTAGTAGGGACCTTGAAAGTATAGTGGTAGAGGTTTATCGTCTCGCTAAGACGCATCACGAAATAGTGCTAACGGGGATTAACCTCAGTGATTGGGGAAGAGATATCAATATGAATTTGTGTGATTTGCTGAGTTCAATGTCCACTATCAACGCGCGAATTCGGCTCAGCTCTTTTGAAATGAATGTCATCACTCCCGAACTTATCAAAGTGATGACTGCTATGCCGAATTTTTGCGACCATTTTCATCTCAGTATGCAGTCCGCCTGTGATAACACACTTAAGGCGATGAATAGAAAATATACGGTTGCTGAGTTTATAAAAAAGGTTGACCTGCTCCGTTCTGCTTATCCTAGGTGTGCGATTACAACCGACATAATAGTTGGATTCCCTGAGGAAACGGACTCGGATTTTGCCCAAACACTATCAAATGTCGCAAAAATAGGGTTTTCGGACATTCATATATTCCCTTATTCACAGCGAGAGGGTACGGTGGCTAGCAGAATGAAAAACGTGGACGGCGAAACTGTGAAAAAGCGCGTGGAGAGCCTCACAAAATTGCGTGATTCGCTCAAAAAAGGCTTTTTGGAGCGTGAATATGGAATGATTTATGAGGTTTTACTCGAGCAAGAAAAGGGCGATTTTGTCGTAGGACACGCCAAGAACTTTATCAAGGTTTATCTGCCAAAGGACTCAGCTCCTACAAACTCTGTGGTTATCGCAAGAATTGAAAAGCCCTATCTTGATGGTGTAAAAGGCGAATTTATTAAAGTTTGTGAAAATTAATTGGAGGAAATTATGGAAGATTGTGTATTTTGTAAGATTATAAAAGGGGAAATCCCTAGTAAAAAACTGTATGAAGATGATGATTTTTTGATTTTTGATAATATTGCTCCCAAGGCAAAACAGCATTATTTAGTGATAGCCAAGGAGCACTTTGCGACATTAGCTGAGATGGACGACGCTAAGGCTATATTAATAGGGAAATTACTCAAAAAAATCGGTGAACTTCGCAAAGAACTTGGGCTCGAGCATGGTTACAAATTGGTAATTAATCAAATTGGCGAACTCGGTAATGACGCTCATCAGTCCGTAATGCATTTGCATGTTCACATTTTGGCTGGCGAAGATATGGGCGAATAAAAAAAGACGGAGCACGTATCCCCTCTGATTTTGGGGGCGCGTGCCCTGTCTTTTTATTTAAAAAAGAAGTCAAAATAAAAACTGTGCAACCAATCTCGATAGACGAAGCATAATATCACGATCCAATGGAGCGCTCCCGCAAGGCTACCTTATGGCACATCTCACGGCCTACTTAATGCTGCTTGCTCCCGCACCTG
>CAVFEX010000018.1:1842-9914 GCA_963621495.1 bacterium | reverse complement strand
TGCCCACCCGCAGGTCTCATTTCATTTTTCAAAAAGCGTCTTTTTTATTTATAAATAAGTAAGAATATGTTCTAGCTTTAAAAATTATACATCTATTAGCAAAATTTACGACTCGCATTGACTTTTCCCCTGATAGTCTGCAATGCCTTTTTTTCTAATCTGCTAATATATGAGCGAGAAATTCCCAGTTTTTTAGCAACTTCGCGCTGAGTATATTCCAACTGTCCACCAATTCCATATCTCATACACAAAATTTTATATTCACGATCGGAAAGAGTTTCTCGAATAAGCTTGAGTAAATCCTCTGTCAAAATTGATTTTTCAACCATTGCCATCAAATCATATTCTGTATCGCAAATCACATCAGATAACATAATGTCGTTGCCATCTTTTTCCGTTCCTATTGTTTCCTCAAGAGAGATGTTTGTTTGGTGCTTTTTGTTCGCGCGAAATAACATTAATATCTCGTTTTCAATACACCGAGCCGCATAAGTTGATAATTGTGCACCTTTTTGGCTAGAATAAGAATTAATCGCTTTGATTAGACCAATAGCGCCAACTGAAATCAAATCATCAGCATCTTTACTACTGTTGCTATATTTTTTTACAATGTGAGCCACCAATCGTAAATTATGCGCTATCAAAATATTTTTTGCCTCCAGATCGCCTTCTTCCAATCTCGCTATATACTTTTTCTCTTCTTCGCTAGTCAAAGTTTTAGGAAAACTAGATGTATGGTCTACATAGGCAGAGAAAAGCATAATTTTATTCATAAAAGTAACAAAACTCTCTATTATCAAGCACACACCTCCCACATATATAATTAATAATATATGTTAGTTACGAGTAAATGTGCTTGTCCGACTTTTATTGCTTTATAAAAAAGCACTTTTTGTTACATGGAGTATGTGCTAAAAAATGTTCCTTGCTTTTTAAAACTGGTTTTCTGCGTTTTACTACGGAAACTATCGCTTTGTATAATTCAAAAATGCCGATTATAATCAAAAATATGGCAAAAATTATCCGCAGTACCCCACTCTCAATACGACCAACCAAAATCGCCGACAGAATAGCTACAATAATTGCAGGAATAGCAACACACAACGAAACTCTAAAATTTATCAATTTGTTTTTTGCGTGTATAATTAGCGCTACTATACCTGTGGGGATAAACACGAGTAAGTTCACGGCTTGCGCAATATGTTGCTCAAGTCCTAAAAACAATATTAGCAGTGGAATAAGTAGGGTACCGCCCCCCATACCCATTCCACTCACAATTCCGCCCACCAACCCGGCTAAAATGTATGCTAAAATCACTTAATTTAATCCCCCTCAAAAAAGCATTCTCACTCCAGCTGAAATTACAACTAGAGCAAAGATGAATTTTAGTGCTTTGTTTGGTACAATTTTTAATAAAACCGCTCCCAACACGCCACCAAGAATTGAACCTATCATCGTGTATAACACACATTCCCATTCGACAAAACCCTGTGTATAATACACGATAGCACTGGCAATACTTATCGGTAGCATTATGAGTATTGCTGTCGCTTGAGATTTTTGGTTGGACAATCCTAATAGCAATAATAGTGGCACGCAAATCATTCCACCGCCCCCACCGAAAAAACCATTTACCGCTCCAACGAACACACCAGCCACCCCTAGTAGTGCCATTTTTGTCTTTTTCACTACATTTACCCCTTGTTTTGCCCGGATTTTCAAAAAATTTTTAATTTAATAATGCTTAAAAACTTGCATTATTCTGACATTTGATATATAATAGGATGTACTTATACGCGACAAATATGCGTAATCACTAAAATTAAAAGGTAAACATTTATGACTAAACATTCATTCTCAATCAAAACTTTACTATTAACTGTTATAGTTGCTCTGAGTCTGGCTATAGGTAGTAACATATGGGCTTTTTCTAGTTTTGTTACTCACTCTACATCAGCTTCTGCTACTACTGATACGGCGTCATTTAAGAGTTCGCAAACAGCAGTAACCTATAGCTTCGAGAACGAAAGTGGTACCTATCCTTTTATACCTTCCACTTTTGAGAAGGTGTCAAATGATGGTAGTATTACTAGCCCCGAAAAAGCTGGTGTCATCAATCTTTCGTCTACAGTCTATCCTAACTACAAAACTAGTTATGGACTAGAAAATTATGCTCAACCGACTCCACGCGATAATAACAATAAGGTATTTATGATCAATGCCTCAAACAAGTATATATTTGCCGGGTACCAACCCAAGAGTTCAACAAAACTCAGTGCTAATAGTTACTACGAAATCAGTGTAGCTGTCTATACTCACCCTAGCGCTAACGCTAGTGTTTACTTGTCGGGCGATGATTTTAATACCTTAGAAGATAGCCAAATTAGTGGTATAAATACCTACGGTTCTTGGAGAGATATCAAGTTTTATATTTCCACTAGCCACACTAATTCGAGCTCAGTACAAGTACAAGTTTATATCGGTAGTAGGACTCATCTAGAGACAAACAGTAGAGATTCAGACAACTATATTTTGTTTGATGATATACAAATTACTAGGTTGTCTGGAGATAACTATAGCAAAAAGGTTGCACAGCGCGACACAGATAAATCTCGCGTTATTAACCTAGATGAATCCATTGAATTGAGTAGCGGAGATGCCGGTTATATAGAAAACGGCGACTTTGCTAACAAAAATACCAATTGGACTCAAGATAATACAATTACCGGCACTGGTGGTAGCATTTTATACAGCGAAAATCTCAACTCAGAGCTCGCTCTAGAGTATACCAATGTTACCTTTGGTACCCACCAACCTAGCGACTCTAGTCTAAAAAGTGGTGTGGTTCTATCTACACAAGGCGGAACAGTAGCAATAATTTCAGATCCAATTACTATCAAACAGCAACATATTTATCGCATAGCATTCTGGGCCAAAGGTAGTATGGACGGTAGCACGCCAAATTTCAAAGTTAGTGGTACTACAGAAGATGATTCAGCTGAAGGCCTAACTTGCTCAGGGCAATACACCTCGCTGGTATCAGATGCCGAGACTATCAATGGCAATTGGGGCTTGTATGAATTCTACGTTGTAGGTAACCCAATTGCAGACACCAAAGTAAACTTGACTTTGGGAATTACCTCTACGAGTTCATCAAACAAAGGTTATGTAGCAATTTCCGATATCCGCTCTTATCTTATCAACTCGCAACAGATGACAGATGGAACTAGCAATAATTCAAATGCCAAGACTATCAAAATGTATTCCACTGCCAACACGCTAGACTTTGCAAACTATTCATTTAACCTTGTTACAATTGATACCTTAGACAAGAACAAGACAACCTATCCTCTTACCCCTTCTAATTGGACTGCGGGCGCAAATAATAAAAATAGTGGCGTAGTTAACATTAGTGCTAAAGAATGGGACCAGAGCTCTTTCGGAGGACGACCATCTAAATCTAACAGCCTTACTAATAATTCTGACAATGATAACGTATTGATGCTAAACGCTAATGGCAACAAAAAAGTACAATCGTTTACTAGTGAAACAGAAACATTGTCAAAAGATGGTTATGCAAAAATTACTTTTCAGGCATATAGCAATAGTAACTCCACTGCCTATGTAACTGTCAAAAACAGCAATGATGTAGTAATTGCTCAGATGCCTGTAAACAAACAGAGCACACCAACGTGGAAAGAATATGCAATTTATCTTCACAATTATTTCAACGAACAGACTATTAATGTTACTATATCGTTAGGTCGCGATGGGGATTCTAGCACCATCTCAGGTGTTGCGTACTTTGATAATGTAAAATATGACAACAGTGTTACACAAGAGACTTTTGATGCAGTTAATACAAATAGTCTGACTGCTAAATTTGACCTAACCTCTAATGCTCTGACAGCTACACAGAATACTAATGATATTCAGCCACTTATGTGGACTATGCAAGTTTCTGAAAATGCAGATAACACTAACATAAATTCAGGAATATTCAATTATAAAACATACATGTCTCACACCTTCATAGAATCTAACCCATACAACCCTGAGGGTAATACTTCGGAGATGATTATGGCAATCCAGGCTAACCAACCAGTATATGCCTACTATTCTAGTAATCTCACCTACTCACTAGATGCCTCTTCTTATTACAAATTAACAGTTTGGGTCAAGACAACTAGTTTGACTCCGGACACCTCAACATCAGACACAGATTACACCGATGAAGGCGAATTGATCAAGCACGGCGCAAGTATAATAATGAAAAATGTAGACAGTAGTTTTACTATGATAAATACAGCTAATTCTAGAGGCGAAAATGAGTGGAAACAGTACACAATGTACATTTACACCACAGATGCAATTAGTGATAGTAAAATACAATTAGGTTTGGGCCGTGAAAATATGCCTACACAAGGTACCGCATATTTTGCAAACTTGAGTTTTACATCACTTACCGAAGATGAGTACAAAAATGAAATCTTATCATACGACACCGAAAATTTACCTAGTAATGTTTTACTAGCTACTAATGTGCCAGAAGATGAAGAAGATGACACCAAGCCTGCGGGCAAATTTGACCCATTTGCATTCTCTACAATTATTATAGCTCTAGCTGTAATTGCTGCGGTTATTGGTTTGACGATCAAAAAAGTAAAACAAAACGCGCCAAAGAGAACCAAAAAAGTTTCAAACAATTATGACAGGTTACAGACTCTGATGAAAGATGTTGACCGTCGCGAGCGCAAGACAGCTATCAACCACAAATTAAAATTGTTGAGAGAAGAACTTGATCAATCGCAAACATTCCTTGCTCAAGAGGTTAATGATTTGAGAAAACTTACCGAATCATACAACACTGCTAAGGAAATTGCAAAAGACAATCCAGCGATCGAACTTGACGAGCCTGATATCAAGCAAATACAAAAAGAAATTGAAATTCAGACTGCTAAAATTCAACAAATTGAAGAGGACATCGAAATTCTCGAAATTGAGAAAGAACGTATTGAAAAACAGACCAAAAAATCTATAGAAAAACGTAATGCAATCCAAGAAAATAAATCGAAAAAGAAATAATTTGCTAACAAAAAACACGGATTTTACATAAATCCGTGTTTTTTTGTTTTTTAATTCTAATTTTGATTTAGTTTTGTACAAAAAATTAATAGACTAACTCTTTTTTAGTACTTTTTTAAGAAATTTTCCAGTATAACTTTTTGGAGATTTAGCGATTTGCTCTGGAGTCCCCTCAGCCACAATGGTGCCACCGTTCACTCCGCCCTCGGGACCAATATCAATTATGTGGTCAGCAACTTTGATAACATCTAGATTGTGCTCAATCACAATAACAGTATTACCAACATCAACTAGCCTATTCATAATATTTATCAATTTATCCACGTCATACATATGCAAACCGGTAGTAGGTTCGTCTAAAATATAAACTGTGCTACCAGTCCCTTTTTTGGACAGTTCAGTCGCGAGTTTTACTCTTTGCGCCTCCCCACCACTCAATGTAGTTGCCGATTGACCAAGCTTGATGTAACCCAACCCAACATCAAAAAGAGTCTGTATTTTATTTTTTATATTCGGCTGATTTTCAAAAAACGTTAGCGCCTCTTCCACCGTCATTTCCAATACATCATAAATATTCTTACCCTTGTATTTAACCTCTAGAGTCTCACGATTATACCTCTTACCCTTGCAGTCCTCGCAAGGCACAAAAATGTCAGGCAAAAAGTACATCTCAATCTTTTTAATACCATCGCCACAACAAGTTTCACAACGGCCACCAGACACATTGAAACTAAATCGACCCGGCAAATAACCACGCTCCTTCGCATCAGGCGTAGAAGCATATAATTCCCTAATTAAATTGAATACTCCGGTATAAGTTGCTGGGTTAGAGCGCGGAGTCCTACCTATGGGACTCTGATCTATTGCTATAACTTTATCCACGTCAGCCAAGCCCTCAATTTTGTCATACCGCCCCTCTGCCATAGTGCTATGATTTAGTCGATTTGATAATGCGGGATATAAAATATCAGTAACTAGACTACTTTTCCCGCTTCCACTCACTCCTGTAACTACCGTCAACACACCGAGCGGGAAATCTACTGTCAAATTCTTGAGATTGTTCTCTTGTGCACCAATTACGCGAATTTTACCGCCGTTGGACTGCCTACGAGTATCTGGAACGTCGATCCTCCATTCCCCGCTCAAATACTTACCAGTGATAGAACGCGGTTCTTTTTCCAAATCTTGGACACTGCCTATTGCCACCAATTCTCCACCGTGTACACCCGCACGAGGCCCTATATCAACAATGCAGTCTGCTGAGCGCATAGTGTCCTCATCGTGCTCGACTACAATGAGAGTATTGCCCAAATCGCGCAAATGCTTGAGAGTTGTAATGAGTTTGTCATTATCACGCTGATGAAGACCGATGCTCGGTTCATCTAAAATATAAATAACTCCTGTCAACCCGCTACCAATTTGAGTTGCCAGCCTAATTCTCTGCGATTCTCCTCCCGACAACGTCCCAGCAGAACGCGACAAAGTGAGATAATTCAGCCCGACATCTTGTAAAAATTTGAGTCTAGCGATAATTTCTTTGAGAATCGGCTCGGCTATCATAGCTCTATCGCGATCAAAAGTGTTGTTCTCTAGCAATTTCGCCAAATCATCAATACAGAGATTACACATTTGGGTAATATTTTTACCAAAAATCTCAACTCCCATTGCCACCGACTTGAGCCTACTGCCTTTGCAAGCTTCACAAGGCTGATCCCTCATAAATTTTGCAATTTCGCCCTTGACATATTCACTCGTCGTATCGTGATAGCGTCTCTTGAGATTGTTGACAATACCCTCAAACGCACCTTTTTTGCTACCAGAAAATCTGCGTGTCTCAAAATTAATGTCCAATTCCTCATTGCAATTCCCAAATAATAATATATCCTTGATATCCTGGGGTAAATCTTGATAAGGAGTATCCAGAGAAAATTGATATCGATTCGCCAATGCCATAAAATAACTCATTCCAAACAAACTCGTCTCTATGCCCCAACCGGTAACATTAATAGCACCATCACGAATGGATTTTGTAGGGTCCTTTACTATCAAATTTGGGTCAATCTCGCTAGTATAGCCCAAACCATGGCAAACAGGACACGCCCCAAACGGACTATTAAAACTAAACAACCTAGGAGTAATCTCTTCAAAACTGATACCACAATGTTGACACGCAAACTGATTACTAAAAATATGATGCCCTTCAGGAGTTACGACTACCACGAGACCGTCGGCTTGCTTGAGAGCAAGTTCGACAGACTCGGTCAACCTCTTATCCAAGTCGCTTTTCATTATAATACGGTCAATAACTATAGAGATTGAATGTTTTTTGTTCTTGTCCAACTTGATTTCTTCGTCAAAAGTAAAAATACTTCCATCAATATCCACTCTAGCAAACCCGCTCTTGCGAATGCTGTCCAAAATTTTTATATGTTCTCCTTTTTGCCCACGCACCACGGGAGCAAGAATCATAAATTTCTCCCCCATAGCGACTTTTGCCTTAATTAAATCTACAATTTGGTCAACACTTTGTTTGGATATTTCGCGTTTGCATTTTGGACAGTGCGGTTTACCCACGCGCGCAAATAGCAACCTCATATAGTCATAAATCTCCGTAATCGTACCCACTGTTGAGCGCGGATTATTGCTAGTAGTCTTCTGGTCAATGCTAATAGCAGGACTCAAACCCTCGATAGAATCCACATCGGGCTTCTGCATTTGCCCCAAAAACTGCCTAGCATAACTCGAAAGAGACTCCACATAGCGCCTCTGTCCCTCGGCGTAAATAGTATCAAAGGCTAGTGTGCTCTTACCACTACCACTCACACCTGTAAAAACTATCAATTTATTCCTAGGCAAATCGAGATCAATTTTCTTAAGATTATTCTCACGCGCACCCTTTATGATAATTTTGTCCAACATCTATTTCCCCTCTCTTAATAATTTCCTTAAAATATTGAGTTGTTCCCTCAATTCAATCGCTTTTTCAA
>CAVFEX010000018.1:0-1832 GCA_963621495.1 bacterium | reverse complement strand
ATTCCAAATTACGACTAGCAACCTGCATCAACCCCTTGACTCTGTCTATCTCTGTCCTCAAATCTCCAACAGACATCTTCTCACGTTTTGTGTCAACTTTCTTGGTAATTTCTAGAGTGTTGTTAATGTCTTTTATAATAGTCTTCGGCACAATATTGTGCTCTAAATTATAAGCTTGTTGAATATTACGCCTTTTTTCTGTAGTGTTTATTGCATGGCGCATGCTATCAGTATAATTATCAGCATACATAATTACTCTTGCCTCAGAATTGCGTGCAGCACGACCGATAATTTGAATAAGTGAAGATTCGCTCCGCAAAAACCCCTCTTTGTCTGCATCAAGAATTGCTACTAGTTTTACCTCAGGTATATCTAGTCCCTCACGCAACAAGTTTATACCAACAATACAATCAAACTCTCCCGCACGCAACCCGTTAATTATTTCCACACGCTCTAGAGTATCAATATCGCTGTGCAAATACTTAACTTTGATGCCGTGCTCAACAAAAAATGATGTCAAATCCTCAGCCATACGCTTGGTCAGCGTCGTTACCAAAATACGTCCGCCTGTTTCCACGGTCGAAAAAATCTCCCCCATCAAGTCATCAATTTGCCCACGCGTCTTTCTTACTTCAATTTCGGGGTCCAATAGCCCTGTCGGACGAATAATCTGCTCAACCACTTGCCCTGCTTTATCCAATTCATACTGTGCAGGTGTTGCAGAAACACAAATCATTTGCCCAATGCGTGCATCAAACTCTTCGAACTTTAGCGGACGATTATCATAAGCTGAAGGCAAACGGAACCCATAATCAACTAAGTTGTGTTTTCTGGCAAGGTCGCCATTATACATCCCGCGAACCTGAGGCAAAGTTATGTGCGATTCATCAATAAAGGTAATAAAATTATCGGGGAAATAATCTAACAAAACATACGGCGCTTCCCCTGGCTGTCTACCATCAAAATAGCGCGAATAATTCTCAATTCCTGTGCAATAACCCATTTCTTTTATCATTTCTACATCGTGAGCAACCCTCTCGCGTATGCGTTGTGCCTCAATTAACTTACCTTCTGCAATAAATTCTTGCTCTCTGATAAGCGAATCAGCAGAAATTTGCTCCAATGCTTGCTCCAAATTCTCATCGGACACCCCAAAATGCGTCGCTGGGAATAGCAAAAAGTGCTCTAGTTCGCTAATTTTCCTACCAGAAACAGGTTCAAACTCAAAAATTTTTTCAATCGTGTCGCCAAAAAATTCAATTCGAATTGCTACCTCGCTACTGTATGCAGGAAATATATCAAGTGTATCGCCCTTAAGCCTAAAACTCGACCTACAAAAATCGACATCTTTGCGCTCATAGCGCATAGAAATTAATTTTTGCACAACCTTACGCATATCAATTTCTTGCGCAGGTCGTAAACTCAGCCCTTGATTGTAATATGTCTGCGGATTGCCTAACCCATAAATACATGAGACAGAAGCCACCACAATGACATCACTACGCTCCAAAAGAGAGCAAGTCGCACTGTGTCGTAACTTATCAATCTCATCATTAATCGCCAAATCTTTTTCAATATAAGTATCACTGCTAGGAATATATGCCTCTGGCTGATAATAATCATAATAACTGACAAAAAATTCCACCCTATTATGAGGGAAAAATTCGCGAAATTCGTTGCATAATTGCGCCGCCAAAGTCTTGTTGTGCGCTAGAACCAGTGCAGGCCTATTTAGTTTTGCAATAACATTTGCCATAGTAAACGTCTTACCACTACCAGTAACGCCCAATAAGACTTGCTCACGCAAGCCATTTTCTATACCCTCAACCAAC
>CAVFEX010000017.1:0-10072 GCA_963621495.1 bacterium | reverse complement strand
ATACAATATTTCTGACGCCTAAATAATGAATTTAGGCGTTTTTTGTTATTATTTTATTAATTTTTTTATATTTTTTATTTTTTCGATTTTCTAGTATTTTCTGTAAATATTTTTATATTTTTTTGTATTTTTTATTATTTATTTAGATGATAAAAAATTAAATTTTGGTTTTTAAATTATTTTTTACTATTTTTTGATATTTTTTTATCTTCCAAATTTTGCGCCTGAGCATAAATTACACTTTTACTGACACCGCGGTCCCGCGCCACGAGTTTTAATGCTTCCATTCTGCCGATGCCAGTGTCTATATAATGCTCTATATGCTCCGCAAGCGGTCGAGAATTAAATTCGCTAACGAGAGCGCTCCCCTCTATCAAAATCACAAACTCACCGCGCGGATTATTTATTACAAGGTCGCCCAAAATCCCTCGATAAAAAGTCTCGAATTTTTTGGTCAAATCGTTCGCCACTATCACACGCCTTGCACCCAAAACATTAAAACAATCTCTTAAATCGCGCTCTAAATCGTGGTCAGCAGAATACAGAATTATTGTACATTCCGCACTCGCAAATTTCTGCAAAACGCCCATTCTATCCAACTGTTTGTCCGGCAAAAACCCGCCGAAGACAAAGCTCTGTGTATCGAGCCCACTCCCCACCAGTGCCACCAACCCAGCGCTGGGACCAGGAATTACCTCAAACGGCAACTCATGCCTAACGAGTTCGTCGAGCAACACAAACCCAGGGTCGCTAATGCTAGGCATACCCGCATCACTAATCACTGCCACACTTTTGCCACTCTCTAATAAACCAATAATCTTCTTGGCTGATGTTTTTTCGTTAAATTTATGATAGCTAAACGTCGGTTTATGGATATCATAGTGATTTAGCAAAATACTACTATGCCGAGTGTCCTCGCACGCAATGTAATCTACACCCCGCAAAATCTCGAGCGCACGAATCGTGATATCACCGAGATTGCCTATCGGGGTGCCGACGAAATAAACCTTACTCATCATCTCCCACATCTTCCTCTGTTTCAATTTTTTCTGCAATCTCACTAACCTCTAAGACAGTAATTTCGCTGAGTGGGAATTTTTTGACACCTTGTTCCCCGTCTAGACGAACTGCCACCATTTCACGCAAGCAGTCATTAAACTCTACAACCCCGTTGCCCTGTGAGGTGCTAACCTTGGACCTAATCGGTGGCATTTTTGCCAAAATTTCTTGATACTGCTTGAATTCAAACTGCAAACAGCACATCAATTTACCACAAATTCCGTTTATCCTACTAGGGGCGAGTGCGCTACTCTGAATTCGCGCCATTTTGATAGTAGTTTTTTGTGGGCGATTGCGTAAACGCCGACAGCACAAAGGCTGTCCACACATACCACACCCGCCATAAAAACTCGCTTCGTCGCGCGGGGAAATTTGTCGCATCTCTATTCTCAGGCGCAAACGCCCCGCTAACTCGCGCACCAGAACTCTAAAATCAATCCTGTCATCTGCGGTGTACATAACCAGTAATTTTTTGTTGTCAAAAGTCCTGAGCCCCGCCACGAGCCGTAACGTAATATTCTGATTTTTGACGCATTCGAGTATAAGTTCCCTATCACTCTCTTGCATACTCTTGATTTTTTCGTACTGCTCTTTATCACTATCAGTCGCCACGCGGACTAGCATTTGAGGTAAATCAGCGCCACTCTCAACACAACTCTCGACGCTAGCAAATTCCAAAAAATCTTTTACAGTCAAAATTACCTTATCGCCCCGACAAAGCTCCCTATCGCTACCGAACTCCACCAACGTTTTATCAGCGAGACGCGCCAAAACTAAATAGGCCATTTGTGTCTAACCTCCAATATCATAAATAAAAACGAGTCAACAATGGTATTAAAATTGCAATTTCTCTGCCGTTTCTCGACAAAATCACGGCACCCTGCCACCAAATGAACTAGCGCGTCTACACTAAAATCGCGCACAATTATCTTGGCAACCGGGTTGGTAACGGTCTGCGCACCCAGTAACCTTACCGCGTCATTGCAATTTTTGAGAAAAATAGTCAAAAATTCGTCAAAATTATCATTATATTTATACATAACGGAAGAAAAATCTAGCATTTGACTAGACCGACGGAACTCAACTAACATCTTCTCGACAAAATCAACCATCTCAAAAAAACTCTCCGAGGACGCATACTGTATCGCCAAACTACAATTACCGCCACAGTACTCCAGCACCCGCTCGCGTTCTCTCTCGTTAAGAGTAAAACGGGACAATTCCTCTGCAATTTCCTCTCCACAAATTACCGGCAAACGCCACTTTCGACAACGCGACTTGATAGTCGGCAAAATATTATTATCCTCGGTAACCAACAAGATAAAATACGTGTCTTTGGGCGGTTCTTCTAGCGTTTTGAGCAACTTATTTTGCATTCCCGCATCAATCAAATTTGCGTCGTTTAACACAAAAATTTTGCGGTCCGCTGAATACGGCGCCTGAAAACACTTGTCCAACATATCAGCAATTTCGCCCGAATTAATCGTCTTATTTGACTTGGGATAATACTGCACATCTACGTGATTGTGGTGTAAAATTTTGTGGCATTCCCCACACTCAAAACACGGCTTGTCCGTCCCCTCACACATCAAAGTCATCGCCAAATAATTACCAAAATTAGAGAGAGCGTACTTGTCCGGTGAAATCAGCATAACGCTCTCCGCAATTACGCCATTTTGTGCGTCGCGACAAACCGCACTGTCCTTGTAATCCAGAAAACTTCTCTTCAATTATCTACCCTTTTTGTGTTTTTTATTGTATTTTTTCTCAAATGCTGATGTAATTTCCTTGAAAACTACCGCAATTGGCTGAGTCGCGTCCACCACCACAAACCTATCCTTGTTTTCCTTAGCAAGAATTTCAAAACCCTCACGAATTCTCTCGTGAAAATCGCGCCCGCTCTGCTCAATTGCGTCCTTTGGGTCCGCACCACCCTTTCGCGAAAAAGCCTCATCTTGGGACACTTTGAGATAGACAGTCATATCGGGCACCAATCCTTGAGAAGCAATCATATTCATCTTCTCCACATCAGCCCTATTTAGCCCTCTCCCAAAACTCTGATACACCGTGGTCGAGTCATAAAATCTGTCCATTAGCACGATTTTGCCCTCTCGTAGCGCAGGAATAATTTTTTTATCCACAATGTCCGCTCTGGCGGACTCAAACAGCATCAACTCGGACACAGGACTCTTGTCTTGAAAACGAGTATCCTTGGTCAACGCCCGCACCGCCTCGGAAAACTCCGTACCACCCGGCTCACGCGTAGCAAAAAACGACAACCCACGCTCTCCTAGGTAATTTTTAAATAGTTCGGCGTGCGTAGTCTTGCCAGCACCCTCGCCCCCCTCAAAAGTTATCAGCATTCCATTCATATTTTTTCTCCTATATTTTTGATTAATTTTAGCACAAAAACTGCATTTTGTCTATATTTTTAAAATAAAAGCACTCACAAAAGCGAGTACACGACTCAAAACTTTGTGAGTGCTAGTAATTTTAAATTCTACACCGCTCCTTATGTCCTCGCAACAAATTGAGTCGGTCGTATCACATTAAGAGTACAAGTCTTTGAACGAGTCAGGATAATAAACTATTGTCTTGCCTTGCATTAGCGACTCTAGTAGAGCACTCTCATATGTGGAATAAGATTGTAAAGTAACTTGCTCAATTACCTTATCGAGCATAGTCTTGTTGTACAACGGATTGAGTCTATAACCGTCGAGCGCATTGAGTATTGCGACCGAATTAGCGCTAGTGCCGTCTACATTTGTAGGTAGTCCAGTATACATAATTATATGATAACCATAACTCGTCTCTACCCACTCAGTAGTCATATCGCCAATTTTGCCCTTGCCCGAATTGTATAAATCACGGCTAGCATTAGCAAAAGACTCTTGCATAGCATCGGTAATATTAGTGTCGGTAGGAATGTAGTAACAAGCCTCAGCGCCTATGGTATTGTCATCTTGAGAATAGATGTGCATCAAATTACCAAAAGCGGTAATCTTGGCATATGGGTCGCTAAGAGCGCTGATAGCCATAATCTGAGATTTAATCTGGCTAAGTGAAACATTTTCCTTGGTCTCACGGTTGTATCCTGTAGTTTCAGCCTTGATTTGTGCAATATTTCTAAGGTATGTCGCCTTATCAATCTCGCAGTTTTGTAGTTTTGTTAGTTCGGCACTAATTCTAGTATTCTGGTCATCGCTGAATTTAATCAAAATATGATTGACTTTCATATACTTGTTATAATCTTTCATATAGTACACATCGCCAGCACCGGTGGACACAGCCGAATCAAACTTGCTAGAATCAGCAGTGTATTCCTCTACTTGACCTCTGTACAATTCACGATACTTGTCCGCTACATCTTTTACACTCAGGGTAATATTATCCTCAGTGTATTTTTCTTGGAACGCGGTCAGCACAGCATTTTGATAATAGATTTTGTAAATCATCTGAACATTACGCAAAAACGCATCAGCATTACTCTTGGTCAAGTTACGCTCGCTCTCGCTACGCAATAAATTGTTGATAAACTTGGACCACGCCTCATCACTATAACTCTTGGTTGCAGTGCTGTTAGTGTTCATAACCTTGCTGTCCGTCCACTCCCAATAGTTTTTCCTAAATTTCTCATAAGACGCCTCAGCGAGTTTGGAAAAACTCTCTGATTTGGCCTCTGCGTCGGTGTATAGAGCTATTGAATCTCTAGCAGTAGGGGTGTCCTCTTCTACTTTTTTGAGTTTGTACTCCAACTTGCCCTCATTCTCAGTAGCAACCAACAAATATTGCTTGTCATAAGAGGCATCAGAATATTCTGTGTAATCGTCTTCATCTTCGTCCTCGTCCTCGCTAGATGATATGCCATCAGCCGTACGCAGGTCGGTCTCAATAGAGGATACCGCAGAGTTTATATAGTCATAAACGTTTTGCCAAACCTCGTTGTATTGATAAGTCGACAAACTAATTTTTTCTATCTTATTGTCTGCACGAGCTTTTACCATATCTGCATCGTCCGATGTCAACAACTCAACTAGCAACTTACGCTTGATTTCTAGCTCAATAGTACTCCTCACACCATCTTCGGTAGCGGTAGACTGATTATCATACCTACTGTTGCCGATATAGTTATAAGTAATGAGGAGTTCCTCACGATTGACTATAATCTTGCCGTTATCATAATTAGCTACAGTCTCTGCGAGAAATTTGTCCACATTTGTGGTAACAAGGCTACAACCAGCGAATACTGGCACAACCAAAATGCACAGAGCCAAGCCCAAGAATTTAAAAAAACTAATCTTTTTAGCCACGATAATATCTCCAAAATAATTTTTAGCAAGCACATTTTAACACAAAAATTACATTTTGGCAATCTTTTTTATGCAACTTTTGTCAGCAATTTGTCTAAAAATGCCAAAAACTCACTCCAAATTGTATCAATTTGTTGATTTTGATTGTCGCGAGATATTATTGCCAAATTATCTTTACTTATAACTAAATAGCGTAAATCAGCGACACTTGCCACGGCATTGAGGGTATCTGTGCGAGTCTTGGGAATATAGAAAACAGTTTTTTGCCTAGTAACACTCACTCGCGTAGCCCCCAAAATCTGACTTTTTGCTTTGAGAGTTGCCACACGAATTAACCCCTCAACAGGGCGCGGGATAGAGCCGTACTGGTCGCGAATTCTGAGACGGATTTCCGTCGCATCGCTATCGTTTTTAATTCCCGCAATAGCGCTGTAAATCTCCATTCGTTTTGCCTCTTCTAGTTCAAACTCGCGCGGTACAAACGCGTCAATGTCCACCTCTATTTTGACTGGAGACAATTCAATTTTGTTTTCGCCACGCGCTAGAGCAATACTGCTGTCGAGGAGTTTGCAATACATATCATACCCCACTTGCTCCATTTGCCCGTGTTGCTCCGCGCCCAAAATATTGCCCGCGCCACGAATTTCTAGGTCGCGGTAGGCAATTTTAAACCCGCTACCCAGCGAGGTAAACTGCATCAACACCGACAAACGCTCGTATGCAGTGGAGTTAAGCCTGCCCTCGTCCATATATGTAAGGTATGCCCACGCTAGCCTATCACTCCTACCCACACGCCCACGCAATTGATACAACTGAGACAGCCCGAACTTGTCAGCCTCCACGACAATTAAGGTGTTAGCATTGGGCAAATCAATACCGTTTTCAATCAATGTAGTGGCGACCAGTACATCTATTTCCCCCTGATACAGGGCAAGAATTGTGTCCTCTATGCGAGATTTTTGCATTCTGCCGTGCGCAATACCAATTCGCACACCCTCGCCAACAGTAGCCTTAAGGCTGTGTGCAAAAGTTTCGATATTTTCAATTCGCGGGTACACAATGAGTACTTGACCATTGCGCGAGAGTTCGCGGTTAATGGCGGTCGAAATCAAACTAAAACTAAATTGCGAAACAATAGTCTGTACAGGGAGCCTGTCCAGAGGCGGAGTCTCAATAGTAGAAATGTCGCGAATACCAACCAAGGAGAGGTGCAAGGTCCGTGGAATTGGAGTAGCTGTGAGAGTAAGTACGTGCACATTTTTTTTGACATTTTTGAGTTTTTCCTTGTCCCCCACACCGAACCTCTGCTCTTCATCGAGGACGAGTAGCCCGAGATTATCAAACACTACATCATCGCTAAGTAGCCTATGTGTGCCAATAATGATATTTACCTTACCACTTTTTAAGTCAGATAAAATCTGACTTTGTTCTTGTTGTGTTTTAAAACGATTGAGACAACGCACCTCAATTCCGTAGTTTTTTAGTCGGGCAGAAAAACTATTATAATGTTGTTCGCTAAGAATTGTGGTCGGCACAATTACAGCGACCTGAAAGCCACTCATAACCGCCACGAAACTCGCCCGAATTGCGACCTCGGTTTTACCGAACCCCACATCGCCCACGACTAATCTATCCATAATTTTGCCACTCGCCAAATCGCTGTACACGTCCGAAAACGCGCGCTCTTGGTCTGGTGTGGGAGTGTAGCCAAAACTCGCCTCAAATTCTTGCAAGATGCTATCATCTACACGCATAATTTCGCCCCTAGATTTTTCTCGCTCTCTATAGAGCGCCACTAGGTCAAAAGCGAGCGCTTTAACACTATCACGCACGCGCGATTTTGCCTTTTCAAACGCATTGGAGCCTAGTTTACTCAATTTTGGAGTCTTGTTACTACCGATGTATCTACCCAGCATATCCAACTGCTCGGTAGGTACATAAACCTTGTCATTATTTTGATAACTTACAACTATATAGTCGCGCCGTGCCGTGCCGATAACTAACTGCGTAATGCCCTCGCATACTCCAATTCCGTGAGTCGCGTGCACCACATATTCCCCAGCCTCGGGCAAAGTAAGTCGGTCAGTAATTTTGACCATTTGCTTTTCCCACGCTTTGTCGCGCTTTCGTACGGGTTTAACCTCGTGGCTACCTAAAAATAGTAATTTATCCTCGACAAAGCACGCCCCAAGATACAGAGGGTCCACCAGGATATTTACTCTATCACTAGTCGCGTCTAGGAAAGTAGCAATTTTTTCAACCGCGACATAGCGCTCTAATTTACTGTATAAATCTTGGGCTACTGTTGGGTCGAGCGCAGTAAGAATAATTGTGTATCCATTTTGCAAAAATTCAGTTAGTTCCCTAGAAAAACTCTCATAATCTTCGCCAAGTTTGACTAGCGGAACAGATTGTAGAGAATACACTTTTTGTGGACTAAAAAACTTGTTTTGAGTAATAATCGACTGAAAACTAAGACACCGTCTTTCTTTAAAACTAGCGACAATCGCGTCCATATTTGTGATGATATTTTTATGTAAAGCCACCAGTTGCCCTGTACCGATACCCTCAGTTATTCCCCGCTCCATTCGGTCAAGATAATCGGCGATTTTCTCCGCGCACTGCTTGGGCTGGTCAAAAACATACATTGTGTCCCGACTTAGTAAATCTGTTAACTTAAAACTAGGCAAAAACGCGGACAAATAATACCACATCGAGCGCGGAATTGAGATATCAATTCCGTCCTTTGCGAGTTTTAAATTATTAAGATACATCAAAAATTCGGACGGGTTATTTGCGCGCGCCATTTTGGGACGATTTGACAAAAACTCCGCATCAAGTTTTGATTTTAAAGTATCCAAGGTAGTTTTATCGAGCACAAAAGCATTAGGACAAACAAAGACTCCGCTCTCTTCTTGAACAGAATATTGAGTGAGAATATTAAAAGTGGTAATTTTCTCAATTTCGGTATCAAAAAAATGTAACCTATACGGCAAATCACAATTAATAGGGAAAATATCTAATACATCGCCACGCATAGCACACTGCCCTATACTTTCCACCGCGTCCACACGCCTATAACCGCGTGCGACAAAATCACGCAAAAGGTCAGTGATTTGATAGTTAGAGCCGACTTTTATAGACATAGCGCCATTTATAAACCAATCGCGGTTGGGTAGACCGAGCGCCAGCATATCCGCAGTAATTACACACGCATTTACCCGACCAAAAATAATGTCATTAAGACTCGACATTAGATTTATATTTGCGTTACCAAACTCCATCAAGTGAAAAGTAAAGTCATCATTTGCATCGCATAATAGAGCCGTCTTGCGACCTTGAGAAATTAGGTCCTTTTGTATGATTTCCGCATTTTCGCGCGTGTCCGTTATGTAGCAAACGAAGTTGTCCACTTGATTTGCTAGCATTACGCGTTCGCCCAGGTCAAAGCCAAAAACACTCACCTTGCCTAGTGAGTGGATATCCTCCAATATTTGAGAAATTTTACTCTGTTTTTGGGCCAAATTCAGTTTCATAATAACCTACGATTAATTAGTATTAGCAACTTCCTGACCCCGTATAAACTCAAAGGCAAAATTCACTGCCTTGTCCACGCCGACCAGCAAATATCCGAGGTCTTGCGTGCTAAATTTCTTTAGCACAAAATCTGCCAAGTCGCCCGACCTGCTAGGAGTGTCCACTCCTATCCGAATTCTGCAAAATTCAGGCGTACCGAGTCGCGCCGTTACAGATTTTAGTCCATTGTGCGTACCAGCAGAACCAAAGGTGCGCATTCTAGCCAACCCAATAGTGAGGTCGACATCGTCTAGTATCACGCAAATATCGTGGGGCGCTATGTTGAATTTTTTTGCTAGCGCAAATACACAGTCCCCGCTATTGTTCATAAATGTTAGTGGTTTGACTAGTAAAATTTCGTTCCCTTCAAATTCGGTAGCAACTACTAGTCCGTTTTTGCGTTTTTTCTTAAATTCCACACCCAAGCGTTTTGCGATTTCGTCCACCGCCATAAAGCCCGCATTGTGCGGTGTGTTGTTGTACTCCGCTCCATAATTTCCCAAGCCCACAATCATTCTCATTTTTATACCTCTACTTTATTTCGCCATTTTTGACATAACTAAATGGCTCTATACGACTATTATCTCTAATTTTACTGCGCTCTATTACGCTATTATAAATTTTACAATTATCTCCAATGCCACTATCGATTATTGTGTTGTTTGGATACAGAATAGTATTTTTGCCAATCGACGAACGCCCAAGAATGGTGTTAAACGGATACACAATTACATCAGGAGCAATCTGGACATCGGCGTCAATGTTTGTATTAACCAGGTCGAGAATTTGCACTCCTTGTGAGAGATGATACCCCAAAATTCTATTCTTGAGAACGGCTTGCGCGTGAATTAGGCTCTCTGCATTATTTACCCTAAAAAAATCGTCTTTTGTGCAAAGGTTCCCACTAGCGCTACTATATATCCGTTCGGCAGTGCGCAAATATTCAGTAACAAAAACATACCCGCGGTCTAACTTGCACACGTTCATACGCTTAGTCTTGACATAATCGAGAATTCCTAAAAAAGTCTGCCTTTCGAGTAACGGAGTGTCGGCATACAAAACGGCTGTGTATTTTTTGTCGCTCAAGTGCGGACGAATTGTGTCAATCAAGTCGCGCTCCTCTGTAG
>CAVFEX010000016.1:0-10695 GCA_963621495.1 bacterium | reverse complement strand
GCTTAGCTCGGCTAGCGCAAGAAAAAATCTCAGATAAAAATATAAACTCCCAAGGGCGGACATCTTGTCCGCCTTTTTGGGGTTTATTAAAAAATCTATCAATCAAATAAATTTAAACTTAACATATCATGGCGGACAAGTTGTCCGCCCTTTTTTAGTTTTAAGTAGTAAAAATCTATGTTTATGTACCAAAGAACATCAAAAATCGCACAAAGAATATCAAAAAAGGTGTCAAAACACATAAAGAACATCAAAAAACCACGCAAAAGAACAACAAAAAACATTAACAAACGATAAAATTGGCACTAATAATCACAAAACAAACACGCTAAATACGAAAAATCACTAAACAAACAACGAGAAAAAGGCGAGAAAACAGGAGTAAAACACGGCAAAAACACGGAAAAGACACAAAAAATTGAGTAAAATATTAAAAAAATTACTAAATTTTTATAAAAATTCAATAAAGGGTATTGAAATATGCAACGGGTTATGTTATAATGGGAGAGTAAAACGATACTTTTTAGGGCAAAAATCTGCAATTTTAATCAAAAAACATTAAATTTTATGTATTTTGCGTGCAATTAAAGAGTTTTTGAGCTTAAACGCTTTATGCATAAAATTTGCATATTTTTGCCATATTGTATCTTTTGTGATGAAAATCTTGAGCATAGTGTAACAAAACGCATTTAACCAAATAACAAATTCAGGTTAGGTTTGGGAGCTATTAATAGTTTCAAAAATCAAAGAAATGACTCAAGATTTACATACAAAAATAGGGGAGAAAACAGTAGAGGAAGGAGTTTATTATGATTAAATTTAGACAATTTTATTGTCATATTTTGCTTTGCGCAATTTTGGTGTTTGCTCTGTTGCTGTGTTTTTTAAACGGCTTTGGGGTCGATAGAGTTCTGCAGGCTGAAGACGGTTCCAGTTATACAATAGCAATTTCTAGTGTAGAGGATTTTAGCGATTCGGTATCTAAATATAATAAAAATAAAGAGGCTACCTACACCTTTAAACTTGAACAAGATATTGAGTTGGATAGCGCTAATTTCATCTCAAATGCGTATTATAGTAAGTCTTTTTATGAGATTTTAGATGGGAATGGGCATTCAATAACCATAAATTACAACACAGCGGCTGGGAATGCGGGGCTTTTCTTAAAACTCTATGGCACGGTTAAAAATTTAAAAATTATCGTTAATATAGACGGTTCAAATTTAGGTTCCCCTAGGTCGATTTCTGGAGTGGCTGGTTCTGCTTACGAGGGGGCAGTTATCCAAAATTGTTACATAGAATTCAATATTACTAATCCACCATCGTCCGTTAATTTTTATGGAATATCTGCGGTAGTAAGTTCTGATGAAAATTTTAATCATCTTTATCTCAAGAATTCAAGCACATGTACGGTTTATGCGTACAGTCTGGCTACAGATGCCACCACAAAAGGTAATATTATTGGCGTATTAAGCGATGTTAGTTCCAAAGATGGAACATCGAGTTTTGTAGAGCCATCTTCCATTGAGGAATACCCAGATTATTGGATAAAAAATGAAGAAGAATATGTACTAAAGATTATGCAAGGAACGTGTGGAGACGCCAATACTGAGCAAGATAAAGAGCAAGATAAAGGCAATGCTGAGCAACCAGCAGTAAAAACTGTGCTTACTCCTGAGCTAGTTAAAAGTGAGTTTGAGTACTCAAATTCCAGACCAAGTCTTGAGGTTGTATTCAAGGATTCAGACGGTGCTGAGTACGATGTGGACTACACAATTGACTATGGAGTGGTGGAAATTTGGGATTGCGGTAGCTATTCGGCAACGATAGAACTAACCGATACATCAGATTTTGAACTAAACAACAAAAATGTTCAATTTGAAATTAAACAATTAGAGATTAATGTCAAATGGGCGGATAAAGAGTATTACTATAATGCTCAGCAACAAACTCCGGAATTTACTTTAGAACCTAGTGTTGATTTTGTACCGAATTCAATTTTTGAATTCAAGCAAAAATTTACGAATAAAGGCAAATATAAGGCGGAAATTTTGCCTATGCAGAATTTTAAAATCAACAATTCCGCTGTTACTTTTGAGATAAAACCATACAATTTGAGTATCTTGTGGGGGAATTCTCAGCTCACATATAATTCAAAACCGCAAATTCCTGAGTTTTCTTATGAAATAAATGATATTACCAAGTCTTTGAGTTTAGAGCAGAGCGGTTATCAGATTAATGCTGGGGGTGCGAATTATGTGGCGCGAGTGCAGTGCTCGGATAGCAATATTAAGTTAATTGATTTTACTTGCAATTTTAGTATTGCGCCCTCAAAGGTAACTATTGTTTGGGGTAAAGAAGATGCTTTTATGTATGATAAACAAGCAAAAACGCGTAATTTTGATGTAATTTCTGCAAATTTTGTATCTTTGGAGGACTTTTATACGGTAATTACGAAAGATGAAAAGGTTTGTGATAGCGCAATTTATCCAGGGAAATATGAGATAAAAGTCCTTACAACGTCTGAAGGCAACTACCGCATTTACGACTCTATTAATAGTTTTATGATTACAAAATATCAGATGTATGTAAAATGGAGTGAAAAAACTAATTTAACTTATTCGGCTGAAAAACAAATTCCGAGTTATACTTATGATATACCCAGTGTTGTGGACGATTTGGATATAGATACTCTAGGATATGGTTGTGATGTAGGCGATTATGAGGCAGTTTTGTATGCAAATAGCGATCTTGTAGAGATAGTGAACAATACTCGTTCTTATAGTATAGATAAATATTATTTAATGCTAGATTGGACAAAAACAGAACTAGTGTATAATGGTTCTAGCCAATGTCCAGGCGCGAATTTTAGTACTTTGGGTTCGGACAAACTCTCCCTAATTATTGAGGGTGGCAAAACTAATGTGGGTAATAATTACAGTGCAATTGCAGTATTTTCGGGCGAAAAAAGCAAAAATTATCATATAATTAACCCAGAAATCAGTTTCAGCATTACGCCATTTGAGTTTATTCCGGAATGGGACACTACTCCTATATATTATGACGGCAAGGAACACGCTCCCAATATATTAAACAGTTTACCAGATTTTGTTAAAAATGTAATTATACAATATGACAGAACTGTTAAAAATGCAGGTTATAACTACATCACTAGTATATCTTTGGTTCAGGGCGAGTATGAAAACATTGTGATACCAGCTGGGTATGAGACTTGCACTTTTGATATTTTAAAATCTGGTATTAAAGTAAATTGGTCCGGCGCGGAATTTGTATACGACGGCACTATAAAATTCCCTGAATTCTCGTGGGTTGATACTGGATACGAGGTAGATTATTCTATCAATAATACGAGCATAAATGCAGGCAAATATATCGCAAAAATTGTAAGTAATAGTGATGATTATTTCTTTACCGAGGCTACTTTTGAATACACTATTCATAGTTATGAAATTAAGCTAAATTGGCAGGATACCATACTAAAATATACGGGTTACCCGCAAAAACCAACAGCTAAGTATACAGAAATAGACTTTTTGGGCGATGTGAAGATTGAGGTGTTTGGAGCACAAACCGAGGTGGGAGACGAGTACTTGGCTTATGCTGTTTTGCAAAATAATTTAGTTAACAATTTTACTATTGTTGAAGAGAGTTGTGAATATTCGATTATTCCAAAAGAGATCAATGTTATTTGGACAAAAACCGAGTTTACATACGACGGCGCAACGCATAGTCCAACATATATTTTGAGCGAAAATGATGCGGACCTAAAAATAAAATGTACCGAGGCTGTAGACGCTGGCGAGTATGATATCTCTGCAACTACCGAAAACAAAAACTATATATTAAAATATGATCCTATGATTCTCAAGATTTCATCACAGGCAATAGAGGTTGAGTGGGGTAATACTGAGTTTGAATACGACGGAGAGTTTCATTGTCCTGCTGCGAATTATCTAAAAATTCCGCTAAAAATCACTGGCGCACAGAAAAATGCGGGCGATTTTATAGCGAAATGTGTGAGCGAGGATAATAACTATAATGTAACCAATGATACAAAAAGTTATAAAATTAGCAAATATACTATAGATGTAACTTGGGAAAACGACAGTTTTGTGTATGACGGCGCCCCTAAGTTACCAACATCGCATTTTGATGTGCCAAATTTTGGTAGCCAAAACGACTTTTATATCCTTGGCTCAGCAACAAATGCCGGCGCAGACTATATTGCCGAATTGAAATGCAAAAACACGAATTTTTATCTAAAAAATAGCACAAAAACCTTTGAAATTGTGCCTTATTCTATAAAAATTACTTGGGAAGAGAGTAATTTTGTGTATAATGGCGAAATTCAAACGCCAAAATACTACTTTGATAAAACCGATTTAACTCGGTCCGTGGAGGTTGCTCTCTTGGGTGGGCAGAGTACCGCTGGCACTCATACCGTAACTCTTAAAAGCAACGACGAAAATTTTGTACTGGAAAATGCCGAGAAAACGTATACAATCGAGCGCTATACTATAAATATCGAGTGGCTAGACGGCAATTTTGTATACAACGGTAAGCCACAGAGCCCTAACTACAGGGCGCAAATTCCAAGTTTTGCAAAGGATTTAAAACTGGAAGCCCCATTAGACAAAACGAACGCGGGTGTTTATTTTGCGGTTGTTTCAATTAATACAAAATGTGCAGATGTGTCTAATTTTGTTTTAAGCCAAAATTCCAAACAATATGAAATTGAACCATACATTTTAGAGCTCGAATGGAGCGATGTTGACACCATATTTTCGGGCAAGACTCACATACCGAGCGCTAAATATAAAGAGGAAATTGATTTTGCTCCAATGCCTCAACTAACGATTAGCGGTGGGCAGAGTCTTGTGGGGGATCATAAGGCAATTGCTAGTATTAATAACTCGAATTTTGGGTTACTCAATCCTGAGTGCAACTACCGCATTTATGAACAAACAGTGAAGTGTTCGAGCGAGCGCGCAACGATTCAAATTTCTGCACCGAATAGTTTTGTTTCGAGCGAAATTGGTGTAGAAAGCATAACAAAACCCGATTTTGCTATATCTTTTGGGCAAAATTTTATACTAGGATTTAAGATTACTGAGATTTATAAGAACGAATCTGTGCTAGCAAATTCCCAGAACACGGCATATTTTGCGTCTATAAACTCGTCTGAGAAATATTATGTAAAAATAATTTTAGACGAGAAATACTTGGTTACAAAAGACGCAAAAGTGTACATATTCAATGGCGAAAAATCTATTCCCGTAGACTACGAATTGAACGAAAATGAAATCACATTTTACACGTATGAGCTAGGCACAATTTACCTCGCAACGCAGGACCATACAAAATTAGCATTGATAATCGTATGTAGTTTTATAGGTCTAGCTCTCTTGGTTTTGGGTTCGATTTTTGCAACAATCAAGGTGCGAAGAGCAAAACGCAATAAACATAACCAGCAACTCTGTCTAACCGACGCCCAAAACCAATTGAACAAACCATCAGAAACTGTTAAAGGATAAAGTTAAGTCGCAAATTTATTATTTTAATAAAATTATACAACAAAAAGCCTCTAAAAAGAGGCTTTTTTGTTGTATAAGCTTATGTAACAAAAAGATTTGAGGTAAACTTAATTTTTAAATTTTATATAAGGTTGCCCTAAGATAATCTAAAAATAAAGCGTATATTTCTCAATAAAATTAATTAAAGAACATAAGCTGTGCGGTAGCCGTAGTAAATATAAAACGAATTGAAAAGCTCTGTTGTTTAATTTTTGATTGCACAAATTTTAAAATTGTGTCTAATCATCTTCGTGGGTTAAATTAAACAGTTTTAGTTTAAATGCCAAATAGTAGATAAACTCCTTGATTGATGGACAGAGTAAGAAATCGTCAAAGCTAATATCGTATTCCAAACGCGGGGCATTTTTCTTCCTGCGTTTCCACGCAGTTTCTAAAGAAACGCGAGCGCACCGTATCAAATTGTCTATACTTGTATGATTCTCTTTGGATACAATCGGGTAAATTTCTTTTGATAGTGAGCAAGGTTTGCAATCCAAAGATAGCACTTTTACGATACAATCTCTAATCAAAATTGTGCCCAATGTGCCACTACTGAGTCCGAGTTGCACTAGAGATTTCTGAACAAAAAGTGCCAATCTGTTTAATTTGCTCATATCATTTAATTTGACATTTCTAACTAAATTGTCATTATATATAGCACGCAAAATATCTAAAATTGCATTGTATTCAAAATTATAAAAATTAGGATAAGGGAAATAGTAGTCGCCTGGGTTATCTCCAGTGATTATTACAAAAGGAATTTCAAAAGCGCTATTTTTTCTAAAAATCTGAAATGCCTCTGGAGTGTTAGCGTAATCTTGGGAGTCCACAATTAGCACCCGAATGGCTCCGCGTTTTGCGAGCGCGACTATTTTTGCAAAATCTGTCTCAAGGTTTAGTTTTGGGCTAAAACTTGGGGCAAGGGAATCTAGCGCTACTCGGTTGACCTCATAATCTTTGTTACCGAGATTTTCATTGTCTAAACAAGTTTTTCGCAAATTGCTCGAAACACACACCTCGTCTGTGGCAAAATCTGCTCCCAAAACATTATCACAGACCGCAGTACTCACTTCACTCGTTTGTTGAGAAATAGACTTTAAATGTTTTGCTGTGCTAGAAATTTGGGCGCGCAATATCATACTAGATGCAGTTTTACCCTCTGCAACCTGTTCTTGATGTAAAACTCTCTCTTGATGATGACAAAAACTTTTTTCGTTCTCCTTCTCACAAAGTGATGCGCTACTTAACCTCTTATTAATTAGAGATTGAATTTTTTTGTAAGTACTTTGATTACTTATTACACAATATTTTTCCATATAGGTTCTCCTAAATGAATATTTTTTCACGAAAATTGCCAAATTTAAAATAATTCAATTAAACAAATTACAAATAAACCCGCAATTTTCATGAATGTGGGTGTATAATATCACACATTTTTGTATTTGTAAACTGTTTTTTGCAATATTTTGTAAAATTTTATAAAAAAATTTAAAAATCCCTGCAAAATCTTAAATTATTTGCATAATTAATTTAGACCGAAAAAAGCGATTACGCCACATGCGATCGTGTATGCTAATTGATCTTGATAGTCATTGTTTATCAGTTTTGCTTCCTCTGCCGGATTGGATAAAAATCCGCATTCTACTAAAATCCCTGGAGTTGAGGTGCAGTTTAACATATAAAAGTCGCCTGGCATGCTAGTTTTTCGTGAGCCGGGAACTTTTTGAACAAAAATATCTTGGAGTGTTTGTCCCAACTCGTGGCTAATTTCACTACCAATTTTGTAGAAAACTTGTGCACCGCTAGCTGTGGGACTGGTATAACTATTCAGATGGATGCTGACTATCAAGTCGGGATCGGCGAGTTTGATTATTTTGCACCTTGCTTGCATATCGCGTTTTTTAAAACCATTAGCAAAAATTCCATATAAACCATCAACATTTGTACGGGTATATACTACTCTTATGCCTAGCGCTGAAAGGTAATTGCCTAGTTTTTGAGTAATTTTAAGATTGATATCCCGTTCGTTTGCGCCAGTAACAGAGCCCAAGCAACCGCTATCGATGCCTCCATGTCCTGCATCAAGTACCACGCAAAAATCAGGAAAAGGTGAGGAACTCAAAGCAACAGTTTGGCATGAGTTCGAAGCATATAAATTAAGAGAAAATAACACGGCAAAAACCAGTAAGTAGCACAAAAATTTTCTAATTCTCAAATTTAGAGTAAAAATCATAATCTAATCCTTTTTTATAAATATATTCAATGTATAAGTGAATTATTATCAAATTACGATTGCACTCCAACATAATTTATGCTATAATTATGAATATGGAAAAATTTTTAACATTTAGAAAATTTACTCATGAGGAATTACTCAATGTATCTAGTAGTACATTGGCGTGGGTAGGAGATGCTGTTTATACTTTGTGCGCTAGGGAATTTGAATTATCTCAAAGTTGTGCAAAACCGAATTTATTGCACAAACTTACGACCGGGATAGTTAATGCAAAAGCGCAGAGCGAGGCTTTGGGAGAAATTACTCCGATACTTAATCCGATAGAATTAGGAGTGGTGCGGAGAGCGAAAAATTCGCCTATTACCACAAAGAGTAAGCATTATGGCTTGGCAGAATATAAACGGGCGACTGGTTTTGAAGCGTTAATAGGCTATCTTTATTTATCCAACAATGTGTCTAGGTTGAATGAGATTTTGGCATTAATTTTTGAAAAGAGTGAGGTAGGAAAATGATTATTTATGGTAAAAATGCTGTAACTGAGGCATTGCGTGCAGAAAAAGCAGTATATAGAGTATATTGCCAAGATAACTTTTGTACCAAAATTAGCGAGATAGAAGCTCTCTGTAAAAAACGGAACATAAAGCTAGAATATGTGGACAGAGCGACTTTATCTAGGTTATCTAAAGATGAGCATCATCAAGGGTTTGTTGCTGAAATGGAAGATTTTACTTATTGTGAAATGGAAGATATTTTGTCTCTAGCAAACGAGCGAGGTGAGCAACCTTTTGTAGTATTATTAGATGGAGTGGAAGATCCTCATAATTTTGGTGCGATTTTGCGAGTGTGTGAATGTGCGGGTGTTCATGGTGTGATTATTCCCAAACACAATGCTTGTCCAATTAATAGTACTGTTGCTAAAACTAGTGCGGGTGCTTTGGAGCATATTTTGGTTAGTAAAGTTACAAATCTTAATAATGTCGTAGAAAAACTTAAAAAATACGGGTTATGGATATATGCGGTAGAATTAGGTGGAGCAAATATTTATAGACAAAATCTAAAGGGCGCAATTGGACTAGTTATAGGCAGTGAGGGTAAGGGTATCAGTCAGTTATTAAAGAAAAATTGTGATGCTACCCTTACTATGCCTATGATGGGTAAGGTAAATTCGCTCAATGCTAGCGTGGCTTGTGGAGTTGCGGTTTTTGAGGTACTGAGACAAAGAGAGAGTGAGGGAGGGGTAAATAATATTGAACAAAAATGAATATTATAAAGAATTAGTCTTAAAATCGAGATCGGGCGATGATGCGAGCTTAATATGTTTGTTTGAAGATCTTAAACCGATGGTAAATCAAGTTGCACGTCGATATTTTCTCACTGGCGGAGATCAATCTGACCTTATTCAAGAGGGAATGATAGGATTATATAAGGCACTACAGCACTATGATATTGATTCTGGGCAACCATTTTTCCCATATGCAAAGAGATGTGTAAAAAGTCAAGTCATTTCTGCCGTTCGCCACGATATGGCTCTCAAGAGTACTCCGCTCGCTCTATCGAGTAGTCTTACCGAATTAACTTTTGAAGACGACGATGAAACCGATATCGGGATTCCGAGCGATGAACTTACTCCTGAAGAAAAATTAGAGCGTAGGGAAAACGCTGTTGAATTAGATAGAATGATACATTCTGTGTTGAGTGAGTTTGAGTGGTCAGTATTAAAATTGTTTTTGGCGGGCTGTAGTTATAAATTTATTGCAAATAGACTTGACAAAAATGAAAAATCAGTAGATAATGCTATTATGAGAATCAAAAATAAGTTAAAATTTTTGGAGAAATAAAATGTATTTAGCACTTTATAGAAAGTTTCGTCCGACTAGTTTTGATAAAATTATCGGCCAAGATCATATTACCAAGACTTTGCGCAATCAGATTCTAAATGATCAGATTGGCCACGCATATTTATTCTGTGGGAGTCGTGGTACTGGCAAAACTACTTGTGCAAAAGTTTTTGCTAGGGCGATAAATTGTTTACAACCTCGCGATGGCTCTCCGTGCGGAGAGTGTGAAGTGTGTAGAGCGCTTTTGGAGAGTAATGCGATTGATATTATTGAGATTGATGCTGCGAGTAATAATGGAGTAGAGGAAATTCGTGAACTGCGCGATAAGGTTAAGTATCCACCTACTGTTGGTAGATACAAAGTATACATTATTGACGAGGTACATATGCTCACGACTAGCGCGTTTAATGCGCTACTCAAGACTCTAGAAGAACCACCTTTGCACGCTGTATTTATTTTAGCGACTACTGAGGTGCACAAACTTCCGGCGACTATTCTTTCTAGAGTATTAAGATTTGATTTCAAGCTTATTAGTACAGATGTTATCGCGAAATTAATTGCCGATGTGTTTTTGCAAAGCAATATCAGAGCGGAACCCAAGGCGATTAATCTTATTGCTAGTGCAGGTGAGGGTAGTGTGCGTGATGCTCTGAGTATTGCTGATATGTGTGCCAGTTTTGCAAATAATGACATTCATTATGAAGATGTAGTAAATGTTTTGGGTGTGAGCGATCTAGATACGATTTTTGAGATAGGTTCAGCAATACTAGAGGAGCGCGTTCCTGAGTTTTTTGTCAAATTTGACGGCATTTGTGCCTCGGGTAAAAACTTGCTGGTTACTGCCAACGATTTGACAAAATTCTTCCGTAATTTACTGGTAATCAAGACTTGTGGGGGTACTACGCTATCTAGCGAGTATGATACTGCGACTTTAGACAAAATGGAAAAACTCGCAGAAAAAATCTCGTTACCCAAAATCAACCAGGCTATGCAGTCATTTAGCCATATCGAAGCTGAATTAAAATAC
>CAVFEX010000015.1:0-10709 GCA_963621495.1 bacterium | reverse complement strand
ATTTTAAAATTACCACCAATTTAAAATACAAATAATTTTACTCAAGTTGTAAAGTAAATTAATTTTTTAAAAATATTATCGCCACAGTTGTTAATACTAAAATATAATTAATAAAAAGGCAAAAAAAGGGGTTAAAAAGTTAAGGATACACCTCAAAAAGTTGGACACAAAAACTTTTTTTAAAATTTTTAAAAAAGTGTGTAAAATTAGTTGACACCGTGCGATTTGATACATATAATAGAGGTAAAAAAATCGGGTTGCGGTTCAGAGAGCGTTTTTGTTTAAATATTAGTGAAATGAGTTGATTGACAGTTCAATAAATTTTGGCAAGGCTAGGGGCGTGGTAACCTACAAAAGGAGGGATAGTGGGTATGCAAAATGCTTTGCTAAATAAATTCAAAGAATCAGTATTTTCAATACTGCCAATTGTTATCATTGTGATGATATTGGCTTTTACTTTAGTGCCACTCGATGAGGTTTTAATTGTGCAGTTTTTGGTGGCGTCTGTATTCCTAATTTTTGGTATGACTTTATTTACGCACGGCGCGGACACTGCGATGTTGCCTATTGGTAAAAATATTGGGTCCTTTTTATCAAAATCTGCCAAAATTTGGCTAATGATGTTGGTGGGGTTTTTATTAGGAATTGTGATAACCGTAGCAGAACCTGATTTGATGGTTTTAGCAGGACAGGTTGCGGGTATTAATAAGTGGTTATTTATCGCGATTGTGGGAATCGGCGTGGGGCTATTTATGATGTTAGCGATGCTCCGCATTGTTTTTAAGATTCCGCTAAACATAATTTTATTAATATCTTATGGGTTAATTTTTGCGCTCTCTTTTATAATTCCAAATAATTTTGTCCCGCTTTCTTTTGATTCGGGCAGTGTAACGACTGGTCCTATAAGTGTGCCATTTTTAATGGCGTTTGGGCTAGGGTTCTCAGCAGTTAGGGCGCAGAGCGGTAAGCAGGACGACTCGAGTTTTGGTATGGTGGCATTGGGTAGTGCGGGTCCGATTTTGACAGTGATGATACTGGGGTTGTTTGTTGACCCAAACACATTAGCAGGGACCACAGAGACGGTTGTTACCAGTGAGACAATTGGCGATGGGCTTATGCTATTTTTGACAAGTATTCCTACGTACCTAGGACAGGTGGCGCTCGTAATCGCACCGATTTTGATAATTTTTTTACTATTTCAATTTTTTGCACTCAAGTTATCAAAGCACGAAGTTTTTAGAATTTTGATGGGGCTGTTGCTAGTTTTTATAGGAATTACGCTATTTTTCACAGGTGTAAATGTTGGATTTTTACCTCTCGGCAGTTCGCTCGGCTATCAATTAGCTAATTCGAATTTTTCGTGGTTATTACTTCCAGTGGCTATCCTCATAGGTTTTGTAATTGTGCTAGCCGAACCCGCTGTTCACGTTTTGGCAGAGCAAGTAGAGCAGATTACTGCGGGCAAAATTAAAAAGCGCACAATATTCTTTAGTATGTGTATCGGTGTTGCAATTTCTCTTGGGTTATGTGCAATTCGTATGATCTGTCAATTCAGTATCTGGTGGGTGTTGGTGCCTGCTTATGTAGTGGCGATAGTGCTGTCTTTTGTTGTGCCAAAAATCTTTACGGGTATCGCGTTTGACTCGGGAGGTGTGGCGACTGGTGCGATGGCTACAACATTCGTTATGCCAATGTTTGTTGGCGCGTGCGGAGCATTGGGAGTCGATAAAATGTTATACGGATGTGGCACGCTAGCATTTATCGCTGTTACGCCACTATTGACTATCCAAGTACTCGGGCTCATCGTAGGCATTGCAAATCGAAAGAAAGAGCGCGAAGAAGTTGAAGAATATGTTGGCAACAAGCGTATAGAAATTGTGGAATTTGATTAAGGGGGTAAAATTATGGCTAAGAAAAAAGCACCGTTCAAATTGCTAATATGTATTGTAGATAAGGCAAAATCTGATCTTGCGCTACAAATTCTCAACAATGCGCACGAAAATATCGGTATCAGCAATATCGTGTTTGGAGTGTCAAAAATGGGGTCAATGGACATAATGAGTTTGGGTAGAAAAGAGCGGATAATGCTCACTTCGCTCGTGCGGACTAATAATGTGGTACGGACAATTCAGGCACTAGATTTGTTGCTGTGCCCTGATGATGAGGAAAGTTTTGGCATGGCATTTTCCATTCCGCTCACTAGTGCGAGCCGAGATACAATCAATTATTTTACACCCAAAAGGAGAGAAGAGTAGATGTTTTTAAAACAAGATATGAACATTATAGTTACAGTAGTAACACGGGGATTTGCCGACAAAGTTATGGAGTCGGCTAAATCAGCCGGTGCCGAAGGGGCGACAATTTTTAACGCCAGAGGTAATGGTATCCACGAAACTGACACTATTTTGGGTGTAAGTATTCAGCCCGAAAAAGAGGTAGTTTTGATAGTTGTGAGAAAAAATATTCGCAAAAAAGTTATGCGTGCTATTTGCGTAGATTGTGGTCTCAATGAAGAGGGCAAGGGGTTGTGTTTTAGTATGCCGATTGATGAAATCGGTGGAATCAATCACTTGATGGAACTAGCAGGTAATAGGCATAGAATTGCTACCAAACAACCTACAAAAGCGAACACGGAAAACAAGTCCTCAACTGCAGAGAAAGTTGTTGAAAAGTCAAAAGAAAAACCAGTCGAGTCTGCAAAAACTGAGTCGGGAAAATCAGATAAAAAACCCGCAGAAGAAAAATCAGAAAAAATAGAAAAAAATAAAGAAAAATAGAGGGAAAATAGATTTTAATTTTTCCACATAAGGCACATAAACTAGGTTAACAAGTAGAATTCGAGGGGGAAGTACTGGCTCTAAAACTAAAATTCAAAAAATGAGGCAAAAAATTTGCCTCATTTTTTGTCCGTAAAAAGCTACAAAAATTGCGAATTTTTGTGGGTAAGTCGCTGATTTCGTGCACTATGTATATAATAAATTGCAACAATGGTGGAAAAATCTGCATTTTGGGGTGTGGATAACTTGATAAAATAAAAATAATTTTTTTGAAAAAATAATTGTTCTCTTGCTTTACTTTTTGCGTTTTGTGTGCTAGACTTGTTTTGTAGAAAAAGTATTGAGCAAAGGATAAATTTTAGTAAAAGGGGGAAATTATGCAAGAATATATTGACAGACAATGGGCCAAGTGTCTAGATGATTTTCCCAAAAAGATTAGTTCGTACGCGATGGATTTATGGATCAACACCTTGCAACCAATTAATATCGAAAATCACACCCTAGTTCTGGTCGCTCCTACCGATATGTGTCGTCAGCAGATTTACAACATTTATCTCAAGCGTATGCAAGAGGTTTTGCGCGAACACTTTAACCTAGAAAATGTGCAAGTTTTGTTGCCTGAAGAACGCGATGAATATGTCGAGGCATTTAATCTCAGCCACCCTAGTGCGGGCTCTGTATTAGAAAACAAGACTGCTACAACTCAAAATCCTTTTAATCCGCGTTACACTTTTGATAACTTTGTAGTCGGCACCACCAATCAGGTTATCTATGCAGCGGCGCGTGCGGTCGCTGAATCTCCAGCAGTGCGATTTAATCCGCTGTTTATATACGGCGGGTCAGGGTTAGGCAAGACGCACCTATTGCACGCAATTGGTAATTTTATTTGGGCGCACAAGACTACTAATTTAAACATTGTGTATGTTACATGTGAGCAGTTTACAAATGCGTTTTTGGAAGCACTCCGTGTTAGCCGTGAAAAGGGAATGGATTCTTTTCACCGCAGATATCGTCAGGCAGATGTTTTACTAATTGATGATATTCAATTTATTAGTAGCAAAAAAGGTGTACAAGAGGAATTTTTCAATACATTTAATGACCTTTATCAGGCGGGCAAGCAGATTATTATCAGTAGTGATAGGCCACCGCGCGATATTGAAACTCTCGAGGAGAGGTTGAGGTCGCGTTTTGCGGGCGGGTTTATGCAGGATATTCAACCACCTGATTTTGAAACTAGATTGCTCATTATTCAGAAGAAAATTGAGCTGGAATGTTTTGAATTTGAAAAAGGTCTTGATTATGAACTGGCGGAGCGTCTTTCTAACCTTAATATTCGCGAAATGGAAGCAATACTGCGTAAGATTTATTTCTTGGCAAATTTTCATGGTAAGGTCGTAGCGACTAGGGCGGATATGGAAGAAGTTTTGCAAAAAGAAGGTGCTGTGCCTGAGCGAATTGTGGATACCAAGCTCACTCCTGACAGAATTATCAGCACGATATGTCAATATTTCTCGATTGATGAGAGAGATTTGACTGGGCGCAAGCGCAATAAGGAAATAGTCGAGCCTCGTCAAATTTGTATTTACCTTATGTGGTCGCTTCTTGCTATACCTCTCACGACTATTGGACAGATGTTTGGGCGCGACCATACGACAATTATCCACGCGCGCGACAAGATTATGGAGCAGGTCAAAATTAATAATCAGATGAAGAAGACGATTAGCGAAATTACTGCTCAATTAAAAGAGTATTAAGTCAAATTTTATCGAGATTTTAATTAGTTTTTATGACTAAAAATTATAGCTGACTTTTGTTTTTAAATTTAGAGTGTTTGTTAGTAAACAATTTACAAAAAAGCGGATTAGAAAAAATAAAACTAGTCCGTTTTTTGTTTGCTTTTAAAAAACTGGTAGTACAAATTGTAGTAATAAAATTCGGCAAAAATAATATAAATATGATATGAAATTGGGCGAAGTGAGTTTTGGTAGTGTGGTAAAAATTGTGCGGGTGGATTTAAAAACTCGCCTAGTAGAGTACGCCAGTAGTCGCGGTATATTTGTGGGGAATAAAATTAAAATTATTCGTAGTCGCGGGGGACGAATTTTGGCAGAAATTGATAGCAGTGTTTATATCTTGCCACAAAATATTACAAAATTCATCGTGGTGGAGTTGGTATGAAAATAGTCAAAAATGTCGCGGTTTTTAGAAAAAAAGATAAAAATTATACTGCGCAAAATTTTCACAAAAACTCCTTAAGTTTTTTGCATTTTAGAGAAAAAAGTAAAACAAAAGTTGCACGCGAAGAAAATTCTATGATACAAGCCGAGTTACCTCTTACCCGAATTTGCCTTGTGGGCAACCCAAACGCTGGCAAGACTACAATTTACAATCAACTCACGCGTAGCAACGCTCACACAGGCAACTGGAATGGAGTTACGACTAGTGTTGCGACAAAAGTTACTCAAATTGCGTCTCGGCAATTTTTAATATCTGATTTGCCGGGAATATATTCGCTAAACTGCCACAGCATTGATGAGCAAAACGCAATTGATTTTATCAAAAGAAATCGCGATGTGGTGTACGTAAATGTAATTGATTGCAACACGCTCGAAAAATCGCTACACTTGTGCTTACAGTTAATCGAGTTGGGTGTCCGAGTTGTGATAATGCCGAATTTTATCAAAAGGGCGACTCGTCGCGGACTCAAAATTGATTTTGAAGAATTAGCGAGAGCTCTGGGAGTGGGGATAATTGTGCCCCGTTCGCACCTAAATATCGACTCTAGAGAATTTATTTATAGTATAGATAATGCAAAAGTAGTAAAACAGTGTCAAAAAAAACTTACACCTCTCGCACGCAAGCAAAAAATTGATAAAATCCTGGCCCGAGTAATAATCACTAATTCTGCCTCTACATACGGATATTCTAGGCTGGATAGGGTATTTACTAGCCCGTGTGTTGGAACTCTGATTTTTTTAATTACAATGTTTGCTATTTTTTGGCTAACATTTGGCGCGGTCGGTTCGTGGCTAAATGACAAGATTGTCGAATTTTGGAACTGGACCACGGATTTAATAATTTGTGGTTTTGCAGACATCGGCTCTCCAGAGTGGCTAAACAATTTTATTCTAGAGGGCGTGCTAAATAGTATAGGCGGGATAATCGGTTTTTTACCGCAAATTTGTTTGTTATGGCTGTGTCTTGAATTTCTAGAACAGTCAGGGTATCTGGCGCGCGTGGTGTGGCTAACTGAAAAAAAACTCAATCGGCTCGGGCTCAGTGGCAAGAGTGCTTTGCCATTACTGTTGGGGTTTGGTTGTACGACTCTCGCTCTGCCTACAGTTGAGTCCATTGGCACACAAACTGCTAGGAAAAAGACTGCGAGTATATTGTGCTATCTAGTTTGCAACGCAAAACTGCCAGTTTTATTATGTGTAGCCAGCGTGATTTTCCCGCAATATGCCGTACTGGTGGTATTTTGCGTGTATTTACTCAGTATTGCTGTGTCAATAATTTTATTACTTGTTTGGCAAAAAATCTGTCCAACTCCAGTACAAAATGAAATTTTCGAGTTTACACCTTTGGTTTTGCCGAATTTTTGGCGCCTTGTCTCCGCGACTCTGCGTTCTGCTATTAACTTTTTGCATAAAATCTGGTCGGTTGTGTTAATTTTTGGCATCTTGGTGTGGATTTTAAGCCATTTGGGTTTTGATTTACAGCCCGCACAAATTGAAAACAGTATATTAGCCCAAATATCGAAAATTATTGCACCGATTTTTGCTCCGCTCGGGTTCGAGTGGGGGAGCGTCGTGGCTCTATGCGTAGGAGTGGTCGCGAAAGAGATGATTTTGTCGAGTATTGCCGTGCTAAATGGCGCAACAGATATTGCTGTTTCGCTCTGCGACCCGACAGCAATTGTGCACTTTGATTTTTTTAGTGCTATTGCATTTTTAGTGTTTTGTAGTCTGTATACGCCTTGCGTGAGTGCTCTGGCTCAATTACACACAGTCCTAAGTCGGCGGGAGTTTTTAGGACAAATTGTTATGCAGTTTGCAGTCGCTTTTGTGGTTAGTTTGGTCGCTAAGTCTTTCGCCCGAGCGTTTGGTGTTTTAAATATTTGGTGTGTGGGGTGCATAGTTTGTATCGCGGGGCTACTTACTGTGCTCGCCTATTACGTGCTAAAACGCATTTTTGGGTGCAAAAATTGTGGTCGCGGGTGTAATTTCTGTAATCGTACCTAAAAAATATTGTAAATTTTCTTTTTTTGTGCTAAACTATGTTAGATAAATTGCGAGGTGAAATATGATAAAACCTATTGTTGCGGTGGTCGGTAGACCAAATGTCGGGAAATCTAGTTTTTTTAATCGTGTCGCAGGTAGGCGAATTAGTATCGTTGAGGATACTCCAGGCGTTACGCGGGATAGGTTGTATGCTGATGTGGACTGGGCGGGGTATGCCTTTACGATGATTGATACGGGTGGTATTACTCCCAACAATGATGACCAATGGCAAGAGTATATTATGATGCAGGCGCAATTGGCTATTGATGTGGCTGATGTGGTGCTGATGATTGCTGATGGGAAAGAGGGTATGACTGCGAGCGACCGCCACGTGGCTCAGATTTTGCGTAAGAGTAAAAAACCTATTGTACTCGCGATTAATAAAATGGAGAACATAGACCCGACACTTGCCGTCGAATTTTACGAGCTCGGGCTAGGGGAACCTCACTGTATGAGTTGTGCACACGGCGAGGGGGTCGCTGATGTGTTAGATGAAATTGTCCGCCATTTTAGGGTAAAAATTGATGCGACAGAAAATTTTGATATCTTGCGGATTGCTGTTGTTGGTAGGCCAAACGCGGGTAAGAGTAGCCTGACCAATCGCATTTTGGGCGAAAACAGAGTGGTGGTTAGCGATATTGCTGGTACCACGCGAGATGCCGTTGATGTTCCTTTTAGATACAACGGGAAAGACTTTGTGCTCATTGACACGGCTGGAATTAGGCGCAAAAACAAGATTGATTATGAGTCGATAGAGGGCTTTAGCGTGATGCGTAGTTTGTCGGCAATTCGCAGAGCCGATGTTATCCTTTATGTTTTAGATGCGAGCGACGAAATTACCGAGCAAGATGTACGAGTTTTGGGTTACATTCACGAACAAGGCAAGCCGTCCGTGATACTATACAACAAATGGGACCTTGTGGAAAAAGATTCTCAGACGGTCAACCGTTATCGGCAGGCGCTAAAAAATAACCTTAAATTTATGGATTATTTTGTAGTGGAATATGTTTCGGCCAAAGACGGAACAAGGCTAAATCGCATTATGGAAAAGGTAGAGTATGTATACGAGAATGCTACTACTAGAATTAGTACAGGTCTTCTCAACGAAATTTTGCAAGACGCTATGAGCACGGCTGAACCGCCGACTCATAACGGAAAAAGGCTCAAGATAAATTACATTACCCAAGTAGCAATCAATCCGCCTAGTTTTGCGATTTTTGTCAACAACCCTGACTTGGTGCACTTTAGCTATCTAAGATATCTAGAGAATTGTCTGCGCCGTGCCAAAAATTTTGAGGGTACGCCGATTAGGATTTTTGTCCGCAAGAAAAACAAAGACAAGGAGTAGAATATGAATTACTGGATTTTGGCTATAGTGTGCGTGGTTAGTTATTTTATCGGCAATGTCAATTTTGGTAAAATCATATCACGCGCAAAAAATGTGGACCTTACAAAAAAAGGCTCGGGAAACCTCGGTGCAACGAATATGTATCGTAATCTCGGTGCGAAACTCGGCTATCTCACGCTGGTGCTGGATGCACTAAAGGGGTTTATTTCCGCTCTCATTGGGTTCTTTGCGTGCGGAGGTGCGTGGTTCGGTGGGATATCTGTGTATCCTGACGCTTATATCGGTATATATGCGTGCGGTTTGTGCGCGGTTTTGGGCCACATTTTTCCTATTATTTACAAATTCCGTGGGGGCAAGGGAATATCTACATCCCTGGGTGTATTCTTTTTCGCCCAACCTATTGTAACTTTGGTAACTTTTGCGCTGTGCTTTGTTTTGGTGTGGTTCGTAAAATATGTATCACTCGCTTCGTTGTTGCTAATTACCGTATCGGTCGTATGGGCAAACATTTTCTTGCCTGCGCCCAATATTGTGATAACACTACTGACTTTTGGAATTTTCGCGCTCACTTGGTACGCTCATCGACCCAATATTGAGAGGTTATTGTCTGGCACGGAGCGTGAGACTAATATCCGAGGAAAACTAAATCGCGACCAAAAGCGTCAAGAGCGTTTTGAAAAAAAGCAAGACGAAAGGCAAGAAAAATTTTTTGAGCGTGAGGAAAAAAAGGAATTAAAACTCGAGCAACGCGAGAATAAAATTGAGAAAAAATTAGTAAATAAATCTAATAAATCTGCTAAAAAACATCGCAAAAAAACTAATAATTCTAAAATTAAATCGAGCAAAAAACAAAAAAAGCAAGTAAAAACCAACATCGATAAATAACTAAAAAATAACTAAAAATTAATTTTAATAACTATAAAAATTTTTTAATTTTAATTAATCCCCCCCAAAAATATTTAGATTTTTTGTGGGGGCATTTTTATGTTAACTAAAATAAAAATTAATATTTTTTGCACGAATAATAATTAACACAGCCCTTAATTTTAAATCTTGATTTCATAATAAAAATCCAAGGCAAGTAACATAATTTAGCAGGTAAGTGCTCGTTTTTTGCGGGATAGTAGTCTAAGTATGCGGTAACTGCGTATTTTTATGTAGTGCGAAGATATATAATATTAATTTGCTTTTAAGTCAGTCTTGATTTTGTGGCGATGATAATAGCCAAAAATCTCGCCCTTGATGATAACTGAGCCTGAATTAAGGTCATAAATTTTTAAATTCTCGCCTACAACGCTAATGGGAGTTCGGCTGATATCAAGGTCGATTTTTTGAGAGGTAAAATTTAGAATTTTAATCTGACCCTCCAAATACAGCCCCGCGCCGTTTTGATTTAGAATTGTATAAGTGCGAGCGGTTGTGCCACAGAGTCCAAGAGCGGTAGCTAGCTGATCTATGAGCATAATTCCCCCTTATTTTTTATTTATTATATTTTTAGTAAATTGATAATATGATATAGTATATAAAAAAGGAGAATACGTAGTGCGATTTTTCTCAAAAGCAAAAGTTGAGGTTGCTGGTGCGAATTTTGGAGAACTGGTGGCGCTAATTCAAAAAGCACAGATTTCTGTAAATTTTCGCCGTATCGGGGACACATTAATGATGTTTGAGACGAATCCTCGCAATTTGCCGATATTATTTGATATACTGACAAAAAAGTGCTATACTTATAGGGTAATCTCGCTGAGCCGAAGCAACAAGGGGACATTACTAGGAGTGGTGTTTGGCGTGGTGTTTGCTATGCTAATGTGTGTGATTTTGTCGCAATTTTGTTTCGGCTTTAAGGTGAATTGCGCTGATTTAGGTTTGAGCAATAAGATTAATGAGTATCTTGCAAATCAAGACATTAATTTTTCTCTATGGCGGGGAATTGATTGCGACATACTAGAAACACAAATTCTTACCGATATTGGTGATGTTGGGCTGGTCAGTGTGAGTCGGCGAGGGGTTTTTTTGATTATCAACGCGGTTGCTGGTACCAATCCTGGCACTATTGCTGATAATTTATCCAACACAGCCGGTGTTTTTGCTAATCAGGAAGGTGTAGTGTCTAGAATTTTTGTTTCTAGTGGGACTGCTCTAGTTAATGTTGGTGATACCGTTTCGGTTGGGCAAATGATGGTCGCTCCATACAATATTAATACTACTGGGGAGCAAGTTCCGTGTGAGGTTCGTGCCGATGTGTACTTATACGTTTGGGCGTCTAGCGTGGTGGAGTTTTGTGAAAACGATGTCGAGTATATC
>CAVFEX010000014.1:5895-10727 GCA_963621495.1 bacterium | reverse complement strand
ACTTTTGAGTATGATTTGGGCGGTCTTCTATCTGCAAGCTTAACTCAGATTTTTTTGGATAAATTCTCTCAATTAGAACAGTAAGACGCTTGAAAAGATTTTTAAGTTCGGTTACAAAAGTTATACTATATCCACATTTCTCATCGCCCTCAATTTCAGCGCATGTACGCAAAAGTCCGCCCAATTCTGCACGAACACAACAATCATTTTGCGGTAATTCACTATCCGCGACTTCAAATTTTGCATCATAAGAAAATGACATAATCTATTCCTCTTGTTTTGTCTCTATATTTATTATACTTTCTAGTGGGATATTATTGTCCATTATAAATTGCCGAGGGACACCGTCCTCCCCAACTCGACTAGGCGTATGTGCATCACTCCCTATGACTAGAGTTACACCACTCGATTTTAGCGCCTCCGCTTCAGCCGAATTCATATTGATACGTTTGCCATTGAGTTCTATCCATACGCCCCTGTTTTTTGCAAATTCGGCTAGCCTAGCTACATCTACCCGCATAGCATAATTAGGGTGCACTACGAGTTTTACAGGATAATTTTGGATAGCTCTAATATAACTTTCCGTAACTTTTTTTATGCGCCTTTTGCAATTCTTGAAAAACAAATTCATAATAGTAAACCAAATACTGCTAGGTCTTTTGATTGAACAAGCAAATTTATGTACACCAAATATTATGTAGTCAAACAAAGCTATATCTTCTTCGCGCAAATCTAATTCGCCACGTAAATTGATAAGATTAGCTTCGACTCCGAGTAAAATCTGCATATCAGGATACTTTAGTCTCAGTTTCTGTATTTCTGCTCGCATTTTTTCTACATCTTTTCGCCTAATTCCGTGAGCTACATGAAAAAAACCGTGGTCGGTTATTCCAATAGTCTTGAGCCCTTTTTCACGGGCTGACTCGACATTTTCCTCAATACTACCTACGCCATCGCTATAATACGTATGAGTATGATAATCAGCGGTCATAATAAATTTCATTTGTTACTCCTTATAGCAATATAATTTCTAATTCAAGTTGCACTCCAAAATTCGTCTCAACAGTTTTACATACTAATTCTATCAGTTTTATCACATCTTGGCAAGTGGCTGAGCCCAAATTTACAATATAACCTGAGTGAACAGTTGAAACTTGCGCGTCTCCAATTCTTTTGCCTTTGAGCCCGCACGCTTGTATCATATACGCGGGGGCGAGTGCGCTAGTTTTACGAAACACACTCCCAGCACTCGCATATCCCACTTTTTGTGTATCCGCCCTCGCTTGTATAGCATATCGGGTACGGGCTAAAATCCTATCGCTAGAATCAGTCTTAAACTCAAAGCCTACGCCTATTATAGCATACTTTTTTGAATTTGTAAAAACACTATGACGATATTCAAATAAAAGTTTGTCTCTCCCGAGCCTAGTTATTTTGCTACCGTCCCACACATCTACAAATTCTACATAATTACCTATTTCTACTCCAAAAGCTCCTGCATTCATTGTTATTGCGCCCCCCACACTACCAGGCACACCTATAAGGTACTCGAGACCGCATAACCCGTTTTGTGTAGCAAACTGAATGAGTTTACTTAGCTTTAATCCAGCTTCTGCATAAATAACTCCTAGTTTATTGCGATAACAATTCGTTAGGTTTAGGCTAGATACAACTACATATTCAATCTCCTCATCACGAACGAGTACGTTGGACCCTGCACCCAAAATTTCGTATTTCACTCTATTTTGGTTGCACAAATCTAAAACATTACAAAATCCCTCACTATTCTTGGGAGTTAAAAACGCTGGAGCTACACCACCGATTTTAAAAGTAGTCTTATCCTTAAGAATCACATCACGAGAAAAATCGCAAATCTTATCTAATTCGCGCCAAAATTTATTCTTAATCATTTTGTTTCTGCTCCTCTTTTAACCACACATTTGACACAAAGACATTCATTACTTGCAGTCTTTTTGATAATGCTTCTTCAAATTCCTGATATAATTTATCTCTATATATCTTGGCATTATTTACGCAAAACATACCAATAGTCGTCAATTTCTCTTGCACGGTTTCACTGGTAATATACTTCAAAAATTTTTCCGCTCTTAGCCTTTTTTCTTCACTATTGACAGTAACTGCTAAATACTGTACTAAGTCAGTATATGTGTCTAGATAATAGTAATTAATGCTATCTAACAAACCTAGCTTAGATTTGTTGTTCAACCGAAACAAGTCGCGCTGTGTACCTAAAAGTATATCAAATTCTCCTTTTAAATACGACTCATACGCCTCATATTGAGTATAACTTGAAGACGAAACTTTAGCGCGAATATTCTTTGGCAAAGCTTTTTTTGGTAAATTGTAGTTGACACCTGTACCAACGGCGCTATAATTCACACTTTGATTTGATTGAGTTGCCAACAAGGAATCCAAATCATTAATCCTGTTCTCCGAACATAGGACATAGCCCCCCATGCACCAAGGCACAGCTAGAATTTTGCCAGATTTTCTACTACCCGACAAAATATCCTCGCGTACTCCACAATCGGACGAAATAGGCACACAGAAACTCTCTAAAAGGTCCCCCGCGCCTATCCCAAAACTAACCATATCAGGTTTTGTTCCTTGAGAAAGCAGGTCCCGTGCTTGCTCCAATTCCACCGAACGTACAATTACATAAGTATCTTTGTTCTTGGTCTGAAAAGAAAACGCCTGCTTCTCCAAAAATCTCGCTCTACTCGCACTCCCACCCTCAAAAGTATCAATCGACCATAGTTCCAAAAACACAGCATCGCTAGGAGCATTTTTCAACCACTCGCTACGCGCCGAATTGATTCGAGGTAATAAATAATATGGGGCAATCAATAAGAATCCCACAACAAAAAGTATAAAAACTGCAAAAGCCAAACGCTCAACATTTTTGCTAGACAAACAAAAATCACCTCACAATTTAAATATTGTATGAGGTGAAAATCGCTTTTATAATGAGTTATTCAAAAAACTTGATAATATTGTTTGCGTCTTTTTTGGTAATACCCTTAACACTACATAATTGCTCGACGCTGGCTGATTTGATGTTATCAATTGACTTGAATTGGCGTAACAAATTTCTACGTTTTGTAGGACCAATGCCATCTATTTCCTCTAATATAGAACTTATTTTATTGCGTAAACTACGATGAAAAGTAATAGCAAAACGATGTGATTCATCGCGAATTCTTTGCAAAAGCTTGAGTGAATTATGCGAACGAGGTAATACCAGTGGCTCTTTTGTGCCTGCAAGGAATATTTCCTCTTGTTGCTTGGCTAGTCCAATAACTTTAATGTCATTTTGCCCACAACTCTGTAGTGCTAAAACTGCATTGCTCAATTGCCCTTTGCCACCATCTACTACAATCAAATCGGGCTTTTCACTAAAACTCGTGTCTATAAAATTATCCTCTCTATTCAACTCCATTAGCCTACGAGTGATAACCTCGCGCATACTAGCGAAATCATCTGCGCCCTCGACAGTCTTGATTTTAAATTTGCGATAATGACTCGGCATAGCCTCGCCATTAATAAATACCACCATAGAAGCCACACTCACTAGCCCGCCTATGTTAGATATATCAAAACACTCCATTCGACGTGGCATATGTTCCATTTCTAGAACTTTACCGAGATTTTCCATCGCGCCCGTAGTTAGGTCATAATTCCTCTTTTCGCTCTCTATAGCTTTATCAAGATACAATTCTGCATTATTTTTGGCAATATTGATAAGTTTTAATTTTTCGCCTTTTTTCGGGTTAATGACTTCAACCCCACTTACTCGCCCAACTGCACCAGACTTGCGCTGAATATTTAGCCACTCAATGAGTCCTTTTTCTGGTTCAAAAGGTAACAAAATTTGCTCGGGTGGTAGTGCCTGGTAAGTGTAATATTGTGTAATAAATTGTTGCAAACTCTCCGTTTCATCAATATCAGGATCTAACAAATGGAAACAGTCTACTCCTATACTTCGCCCACCGCGAATAACTAGTACCGCCACACTAGCTACCGAACCATTGCTCGCCCACGCAAAAGCATCAATATTGTCTAAGTTAGGCATAAAGGTGAGTGTCCTATTTTTGAGTCTATCTAGCATTTTGAGATTATCACGTATTACGAGCGCGGACTCGAATTGCTCTCTATCTGCAAATTTTAGCATTTTGGCTTTTAGAATTTCCTGCACTTCAATGTACTTGCCATTGAGAAAATCTATAGCTTTTGCTATTAACTCGTGATACTCGCTAACCGAGATATACCCTACACAAGGCGCACTACATAGCCCCAAGTCATAATTAATACACGGGCGAGACCGTTTTGATAGTTTGCCACCACACATTCTCAAAGGATACGCATTGTGTAACATCTTGATGAGCTCTTTTGCACTAACACCTGCAAAATACGGTCCAAAATATTTTGCACCATCACGCTTCAGTTTGCGCGTAATCTCTAGTTTTGGAAAATCATCGTGAGTATCAATGCGAATATAAGGATACGATTTTCCGTCCTTTAATAAAATATTGTAATATGGCTGAAATCTCTTGATTAAATTATTCTCCAAAGCAAAAGCTTCCGCTTCGTTGGGCGTGATAATATAATAAAAATCAGCAATGTTTTTAACCATACTCCTAACTTTGATTGTGTGGTTTTTGCTATGCTGAAAATATTGGCTTACCCTATTCTTGAGATTTTTTGCCTTGCCGACATAGATTACTTCGCCACGTTCATTTTTCATGATGTACACACCACTATTTGTGGGTAACTCTCTTATTTTTGTTTGTAAATCCATATTGATATTATAC
>CAVFEX010000014.1:0-5885 GCA_963621495.1 bacterium | reverse complement strand
ATATTATACCGCTTTTGCATAGAAAAAACAAGACTATTTTTATTTTTAACATATTTTTTCTCTCAATCATATACAATTTAGAAAATTAAGAGGGGGGAAAACTATGACCGTATCCCAAGCAATAATCATAACACTGTTAATTTCCGTTTTTGCAGGCGCCACAAATACCAATCTTGCCACAAATCAAAACTTGCTAATTATTTTACTAATTGCACTGTTAGCGCTCGCAGGAGTAACCACAGTCAATAACAATATCAATTCATTAAATCGTGCCTACTCGTGCAGAAATCGAATTATATCTCCTACAGGTACTATTACTCAAACGCTCTTTTGACTTAAATCAATTTTTAAAATGCATTTGTTAGCTTCAAAAACCAACAAAAAAGGGACCCTTTTAAATCGGGGGTGCACCCCCAAAGTTTAACAACTTAAGGAGGCACACACTATAAAAAGCGCCCTTTTTATTTTTTATAATTTATGATTTTCTACGACAAATTAGGATGAACTACACACAATTTCCCCATATTACTGATGATTGACAGCGTGTCATCATTTTTAGTATATCCACCAATTTTTACACCATTTTTATACACATCATCATCCGCACTCTTGCAAACATTGAATTGTTCAAAACCCGATAGCTTGAAATATACAGAAGTCGTAGTAGCCCATTCTTTAAACAAGAAACCGTATTGAGCATTGAGCATACTGATATTAATCTCGCCTGAATTAGTCTTGATGACATTTTCGCCAATCATTTTCTGATAACTCCCAACAAAAGACGACCTGCCGTCATTGTTTACATTAAAATTTACCGAACCTATCACATTAGTAACTGTAACATTGCCGTTTGTAGATTCTATCACATAATTTACCGTCGCATCTGTCGCATTATTTAGAGTGATATCGCCAGATGTTGTAGTCGCTACAATATCTTTGAATACATTTTGAATTTCTATTGCGCCCGTAGTTGAATTAATCGCGGAAGCGCCCTGTAATTTATTTACAGATACGCTACCATTACCACTAATATCAGCAACCAAAATTTGTGCCTCATTAACCGAAACAGAACCATCTACGCTATTAAAAAACATCTTACCGCCAACTTTGTCTAGATTGAGATTACAGCTCTTGCCCTCAAAAACTACCATACCAGTAACCTCGCCGGCTTTGACTGACCCCCAATTAGCATTTACCATCAAACTACCATAGACATTGCCTAACTCAACTCCACAGTTGTACAGTTCGTGAATAATTATAGACCGTGATTTCTCCACAGAACCAATTGCCTTGGTATAGATATTGCCTAACCCGCTAGTAATGGACAATTCTACATCGCAATTCATATCAGTGTTTAGGTAGATATTCCCAGATTTTTTGACGATATCAACTCCGCTCGTAACATTAACATCGTTTAGATAACTGTTACCACTGTCGGTAACCATTTTTAAAGTCTTGATTTCTAGAGTTTGACTTTTATTTTGAATTGTATCCCCTACCTCTATCTTTCCTGATTTACTGGTCAATAACAACTGCTTGTTGGCTAATGCATCTTCCCCCACATAAATGTAGAGCGCACAATTGAACCTACTAAACCAGCCGGTGGGCTCGATCGTGGAAATAGACAAATGCTTGCCATCTGCCTTATCCTCTACGATATAATCAGATATAGTAGCCTCGGACACTGCATTATTAGAAAAACCGCTATAGTTACGATACAAGCGAGCGTCAATTCCATTTTTTGTGTGTGCGTGCTCAGTTTTATCAACTGGATAAACATAAATATCCCAAGAATCTGTAGTAATAGATACTGTATCTATATTAGCCCATTCCGCCATATGTTCAGCTGATTTGATATCATAATAATTAAACACTACTTTGTTGTCGCCATTGACAAAATGAATACCAAACAGTGAAACTGAGGGCACCAGCACCATCAAACCCAGCATAATTACTATAGCTACAACCGCAATTGATAACAAAACAATGAGTATTTTCAGCAAGTTTACAAAAACATTCATTATATTATCTCCTAAAATTTTATAAAAACGCTATTATAATTTGTTGTAAAATATGTCTAAAAAATATAATCCCTATTTTAAAATCGCCTTAATCCTACGCACACCACTACTGCTACTCTCTTCTTTTAAGATATGGAATTCTCCCAACTCACCCGTATGCTGGGCATGTGGACCACAACAAATTTCTTTACTAAAGTCGCCCATCGTATATACTGTAACTTTTTCGCCGTAACGATCATCAAAAATTCCTATAGCCCCACTAGCTTTTGCCTCGGGCACAGTCATTTCCTCACAAATTATAGGTAAATCGCGTCTAATCTGCTCATTGACCATATTTTCTACACTACTTAATTCTTCAGCCGTAAGTTTGTGATCACATACAAAGTCAAAGCGCAATCTCTCTACTGTAATATTACTCCCTCTCTGCTCCACATAATCTCCAACCACTCGCCTAAGGCTCGCTAATAATAGGTGCGTAGCAGAATGCAATTTTCGCAATTTGAGACTTTCTTCTTCGGAATACGATTCGGCGACACCTCCCTTGAACATTGCTCCTGAATTGTCTCGAGATTTTTGCTGATGCTCAGCAAATTTTGCGTCAAAACCCGCCTTGTCTACACATAACCCCCTATCCTTAGCCATATCTATAGTAAGATCTAGAGGAAATCCAAAAGTATCAAACAAGTGAAAAGCATCAGCACCAGCGATAATTTCGCCCTCGTGCATGTTGCGAGTCAAATTCTCAAATTCCTTGACACCCCCCTCTATGGCGTGCTCGAATTTCTGAATTTCTTTCACTATTTCGTCAAGAATAAATTGTCTAACTTTGCCAAAATTCTCAAATTCGTCTTCATAATAATTAATATAAATTTTAGCAATTTCGAGTAAGTCAGTTGGTTTAATGCCTAATTTTCTAGCGAAATTGACAGCTCGCCTCAGTAGTCTCCGCAAAATATACCCTTGACCTATGTTACTAGGCGTAGTAGGATTTTTGTCCCCCAACAAAAACACACTCGCGCGCATATGATCGGCAATTATACAGAAATTCCTGCCATATTCATTTTCAAAATCAAACACTTTGCCCGACAATTCCTCGAGTTTTGAAATAGGCAGAGCAAAGCACTCATTTCTAAAAGTCGAATCATATCCATTGAGTACGCACTCAATCCTCTCTAGTCCCATACCGGTATCTACATTTTGCTGAGGCAGTTTTTGTATAGGCGCTCCCGCTCTCTCGACATTAAATTCCATAAACACGTTGTTCCATATTTCCACCCATTTACCGCAATCGCAAGATGGGTCGCAACACTCGCCACAAGCAGGCTTGCCAGTGTCATAAAAAATTTCTGTGTCCGGGCCACAAGGACCAACTCCTGATCCAATTTCCCACCAGTTGTCTTTTTTGCCAAAATAGTGAATCTGCTCTCTATCGAGTCCACATTCTTGCCAAATTTTAGCACTAGTTTCATCACGAGCAATAGTCCCATCGCCAGCAAAAACCGTAACAGCGAGCCTTTCTTTTGGAATACCCAGCCACCTTGTGTCAGTAAGATATTCAAAACTCCACTTTATCGCTTCGTTTTTAAAATAGTCGCCTACGCTCCAATTACCCAACATAAAAAACATAGTGTGGTGCCTGTTGTCTCCAACTTCGTCAATATCATTTGTCCTCAAGCACGGCTGAATATCAAAAAGCCTGCGACCCAAAGGATGCGCCTTGCCACACAAATATGGTATCAGCGGTTGCATACCAGCAGTGGTAAAAAGCACAGTATTATCAGCAGGAATCAGGGACGCACCCTTGATCTCCGCGTGATCTTTGCTGAGCCAAAACTCTCTCCATTTTCGCATCAAATTCTTGCCAGTAAATTTTTCCATAAAAATCTAACCTCTATTAAAACTATATAGATATATTATAATGTTTTGTAGCCATAAAGTCAATAATTAAATACTACAAAAACTGTTATTTTTTGCGCAATGAATAATAACACTCATAATTTAGCACACTAAAATTAAATTATGAGGTGCAAAATGGAACTAAAACAAAAAATCACGCAAATAAAGGAGGCTTTTTGCCAAACCAGCGACCTAGAAGTCAAGCAATTCAAAACTCGCCACAATCACGAGGTTGCGATCATATTTTTATCCAATATTGTCGACCAACTACTACTCTCCTCTAGCGTAATTGCACCGTTACAAGACTTGCCCCAAACAGAAAAAAGCGACATAGCAGACATCGCTATGCAAAGAATAATTTCTTTTAGTCAAGTCTCAGTCTGCCCTGACGCGGACTCCCTAATCGAAAATATTTTAAACGGTTTTTGCGCGATATTATTCCAAAATTCCTCAAAAATCTTGATAGTCGAATGTGCAAAATGGACGGTGCGCCTTCCCAATGAGCCACCCACCAGCGCGGTGGTAAAAGGCCCCAGAGAGGGGTTTGTAGAAGATTTTGTAACTAATATGTCGCTAATTCGCAAAAGGCTCAAATCTCCCAAACTCCGAGTCGACGAAATGGTTATCGGCACAAAAACGAATAGCCAAGTGCGAATTGTATATTTAATAGACACGGCAGACCCACGAGTGGTGCAGGAAATCAAGCACAAATTAGGACAAATAAAAATTGACGGTGTCGTAGATTCAAATTATCTAGCAGAATTTCTACAAACAGGCAAACACAATATCTTCAAGCAAATCGGTTCAACAGAAAAACCCGATGTTGCAACCGCAAAAATTCTAGAGGGCAGAGTCGCAATTTTGGTCGACGGCTCGCCTATTGTCCTAACTTTGCCTTACATATTGCTCGAGGATCTGCAATCGAGTAACGACTACTACACCAACCCAGGACGTGCGACATTTTTACGCTACTTACGACTTTTTGCGGGGCTAATCGCCATTATGCTACCCGGGTTATATGTAGCGCTATTGTGCCACCACGCAAAAGCAATTCCAATAAAATTACTAATTACTATCACAAATTCCATACAAGGTATCCCAATTCCCCCGTTACTAGAAACGCTTTTTATAATTTTCCTTTTTGAGATTTTATACGAGGCGTCGCTCCGAATGCCACGTTATATGGGACTAGCACTCTCAATAGTCGGGGCGCTAATTCTGGGCGACACGGCGGTAAAGGCGGGGCTCATTTCCCCACCAGCCGTGCTAATTGTGGCTCTGACGGGCGTAATGAGTTATACTCTCCCCGAACTCAGTAATCAGACCTCATTTTTGCGACTAGTGTTTACTATTGTTGGCGGATTTATGGGAATACTCGGAATCGTGCTCGGGGGGATATTCGTTGTTGCATATTTAGCGAATATGGATAGTTACGGCGCACCATATTTGGCACCATTTACCCCAAAAATCGATCGCGATCTACAAGACGGGCTCCATAGAGACAGCTTTAAAAAACTCCGCACCCGCCCGCAGTCTATCCCAAACAAAAACAAATGGAGGCAACCAAATGACCGAGCTGACGAGTAGGCAATTCATCATCTTGAGCCTATTTTTAATTACAACCTCAAAATTAATGACAATGCCGATTAGCGTTTTTGATGTAGCGCGCAATGACGCTATTTTTTCCATTTTATTTGGCTCCATTATTGAGCTCGGGCTCGTAATAATAATTAGCATAGTAATTTCACGCAACCCAGGAGCCAACCTAATTACACTCCTCAAAAAGAGGCTCGGGCGGGTATTGGCATATCTGATTATTTCCTTACTATATTTATTCATAATCACAAAGTTTATCTTTGTGCTGATCGAGGTTTTCACATTTTTCAAGGACTATTTGTATGACGATTTTAACCCGCTAATTTATACCCTGTCCACATTTTTTGTCGTGGGTTACATGGCGTACAAGGG
>CAVFEX010000013.1:0-10864 GCA_963621495.1 bacterium | reverse complement strand
GTACCAAACCATACCACGATTGTCAAAATGGGTAGCCATTGTAAAATAACTGTTTATTAAACTGTTTGAAGTGTCTCCGCCTACGGGTTCGCCCTTGAATTGTCCACTTTCTGTATCATATTCATAAATATGTAAAAAGTCGCCTAAGTCAATAAGTGAAATTACACCGTCACCAGTCCCATTTGAGCAAGACTTAATGATTTGTTTGATTTTTAACATTAAATCTTCAAAAGTATAGTTGTAAGTCGCGGATTCGGTTTTTGTAAAGTTTGTATCTTCAAACAAAAGATTAATTCCCGCACAAACAACCGTTCTAGCGATTTTTACGCCGTCAGTATAAGAGTTGGTAACAGTATATTGTCCATCAAGAGCGACGCCATAGGTTTTATCATCTATATCAATAACCATTTTATCGCCCCATTCGTAAATATGCCCAGTTTCAAAAGATGTGTTATCAAAACTATCGTAATACCAAACATTGCTTTTTTCGTTTGTAGTTGGGTTCGTGTATTGAACTATTTTGCCGTCCTTGTCCCAAACCATTTGAAAGCCACGAGCGTAAATACCTTGTTTGGCGACACCACTATATGCGTTTACTCTAAATTCCACAACTTCATAGCCCGTGTTGTTTTTGTTACAATAATAATTTGCTTCTAGTACGGGTTTTTCTTCGCCAGTAAGTGGGTCTGTAATCGTTGTCGCATAAGTAGATGTAATTGCAGTCGGCAATTTGTCACTGCCCAAATAATTAAAATATAGCAACAAACACGACATCGCTACTGCTACGGCGGTTATAAAAATTAATACACCATTTGCAATATTTTTTGCTATCTCCATATTTTCTCCTTTAATTTTTTATTAAAAAATAACAGACACTAGTTACTAAATAGTGTCTGTGAAAATTATATTAAGCCATTCCAACCAAAGAAATTTAATCCATTTGCTAGCCATTCAAAAAGCAAACCTATGTAATCAAAAATCTTCGCTAAAATGCTTAATGGCCATGTTCCAACAAGCACTACTAAAACTATAATCAATATTGCTAATATAATTTTACTCATAGAACAAGCCTTAGTTAGTTGTATTTTCTGCAATCTGTTCTACTGCATCTTCTACACCTTCAACAATATCGGGGGTAGTAGTGGCAGTACCAAACCATTGTACAATTTGTTCGTTAAATGGAATGTGATTAACTGCTGCAGCGATTCCAACTATTGCAAAAAATAGCGCAACCGCAATAATCACACCAAGTATGATACCACCAAATAATTTCATATCAAATCTAACCAATATCTAAAAAATCTCCTTTTATTTTTTTGTTTCCTTAATTTCAACACTCACTGCTTTCGCACCAAAATTAGAGACCTCGTATTTTACTATCACAGGGGAATATGCTTGAGCGTTGTTAAAGGTAAGTTCATTTGTCTTGTATTCTAGGACAGTTGATTGTATAAAACCATCTTCCTTTGAAAAATCTTCACCGCTCACACATCTTAAAATAAATCTATCTGGTTGTGCCGAAACAATATCTCCGCTAGATGTCTTAAACTCGTTCGTTGCGGGCTTAAAAATCTTCTCCAATACAATTCCTTCTTCTTTAATCATTCTTTTAATGTTATTTGCCATTTTTCTTTTCTCCTTATCTTTTTTATTTTTGTGGCTCGTTTTTTTGTTTAACCAACTTAAACTATTGATTGCGTGCCTATGTGTTGGGTAGGGCTTACAGTCTATTAAATTGTACCCCGTGCCGATAACACCAAATCAAATTTGGTGACGACGTCGGAACTTTTTTTGTTATAAAGGGTTGACAAATTAATCTGAGTATGATATAATCTAACTTAGAATTACATTGACCTTGTTTTACAAGGAATAGCCGAAAGGGTGGGATTGTAATTCTTTTTTTATTTAGACTTGTTATTCTTGCTATATCGTTCTTTTAAGTAAGTGGGCATAGCAAGTTTTTTGTTATGAGTTTCAAACATTCTTTTAGGTAATTTCCGAGGGCTTTTAAGATACATTGGGTTAGGGCGCTTATCTTTGTCTGGGTTTGGCGATATTTCCTCAAAACCTTTATGATACTTGCTTGTTGCTTCTCTGTGAACAAAACCATCAACATTCTTTTTTAATTTCTTATCTAAATAATTTTCTTCATCAATAACAAGAGTAGTTCTATGTTTGTTTATCTTTATTCTAGCCCAAAACGGAAATTCTTTTGGAAACTCTTTTTTCTTTTTACTCAAATATTCTCTCCTTTACAACTTTCTGCTTTTTGTCTTACGCTTATAAGACTTGTGCTTTGCCTTAAAGGCTCTGTTGCTATCTTTTTGATGTTGCAAATAACCAGCCCGAAACGCAAGTTGTTCTTGTGACAGAACTTTTGTTTTTCCAGTCTTTTTGTCAATCTTGCGCCTAAACGAATTGGTAATTGCTCGCTTGTGTTTCAACTCAAAAGCATATTTCAGCCCCTTTTCGCTCGGATTTAATAGCACAGAACCTGTATCAGTAACAAATGCCAATAAAAATCCCCCTTTTAATAAAAATTGTGTAATGAAGTTAATCATTACACAAAAGTCAAGCAACAATATAAATAGAAGTGCGTTAATTAACTTTCATTAACACACATATTGTAATATAACATAGATTTTTGTTTGTTTTTAAGTAAAATATTGACATTTTGCGATATTGTGATATAATAACTGTATAATTGGGGGTGGAGATTATGCCTAAATTAATCATTATGATGGGTTTGCAAGGGAGCGGAAAATCGACCCAGGCGGAAAAGTTGCACTCAGAAATGCCTAATTCTATATTGCTAAGTACGGACGCAATTAGACAAAAAAGGCAGATTAACAACCAAGAGGTTTTTGAAATTATTTATCGGCAGATGAATTTTTTACTCAGAAAAGGTAAAGATGTTATTTTTGATGCAACCAACATTAACCTCAAGCATAGGAGCGGTATCTACAGAGCACTCTCGGTCGACCCGCGTAAAGTTTTTATCGAAGTCAAGGTTATGGCAACTCCGTATGAAGAATGTCTTGCTCGCGTAAATTACCGTAATAAAAATGGTGGGCATTATGTACCGCTAGAAGTCGTAGAGAATTATTATCACAAATTCGAAATCCCTGTGCCAAATGAGAGTATGCGCTTTTTGGGTAAGCCTCTCGACAAAATTACAATTGAGCCAGGCAAACAGCAGTTTGACTCACAGAAATTTGAGGAAATCAAGCGCGATATGGACAATTTTGACCAAAAAAATCCTATGCACAATCGGACTCTAGGGCACCACTGCGACGAAGTTATGGAGCATTACTCTCATTACAAACAAGATAAAATTTATCAGCAGTTTGCGCTATTTCACGACTATGGCAAAATGTTTACTCAGACTATAGACAATCTTGGCAGAGCGCATTATTATGGGCACGAAAATGTCGGAGCATACAGGCTTCTTTCGCAAGATAGCGATTTGATTGATCTCGATGACTCGCGAGATTTTCTGGGTATGATAGCTCTCGTGAATTACCATATGCTAGCATTTAACTGGGATACTAAAAAACTGGACAACAAATGGACTAGTATTTTAGGTCAAGATTTGCACGATGACCTTGTACATTTTAATGAATCTGACCAAGTAAGAGAATAGCAGGACTCGGAGGGGGCGGGGCGTCCGCAAGCCTCGGACTTGCGGACATATAGCCCACGGTGTAATTACACCGTGGGCTATATCTCTTTCCCTTGTGGTCTACACAAGGGGAAGAGCCCCGCCCCCATATGATTTTAAGCAATAATGGCTAAAAGAAAAGCCTTAAGAACTTGATTAAGGCTATAATTTAAGTATTTTTTGAATTTGGCAATATTTTATAAAAAACACAAAAATCTTAAAAAAAATGTTGCAAAACACTTGCAATTTAGAAAATTTGTGATATAATTCTGTATGTAAAATTTAGAACATTATTTTAGAGTGTTTCTAAAACGAGTGTTTTTATAATGGTTTTATAAATTAAATTAGTGCAAATTTAGGCTAATAAAACAATGAGCAAATTTTATAGGATTACAAATATGAAAAAGACAGATGTTGAGACGGAATTAGATTTAGAAAAATTTAATAATACTAATGAAAAATTAAAGGAGATGATGCCAACAGACGATGAGTCGGCAATAAGGCTCTTGGGGAAATTTGCGACGAGAAGCACTCTCAATCCGAGGCTAATAAAGAGCATTCTCACAAAATACGGTGGTCTGGATAAATTTTGCAGATTATCGTCGTATGATTGTATGCGTAAGTTAGACGGATTTGATTTGAATTCGGCAATAAAATTGCAATGCCTTTGTCGCATCGTTCAATTTGTGTGTTTTAAGATGCTGATCACTATTCTAAATAATCTTAAAACTTTTAGAGACATCAACAATTTTTTGACTGAATTTTATCGGCACTTTGACCACGAGGTTTTGTTGCTCTTTATATTTGATAAAAATAACAATCGTAAGCATTTTGAGGTGCTAAATCATGGTAATTCGACGTCGGTTTCGGTTAATATTGACCGCATTTACGATTTGTTGGGGGCGCATAGAGGGCGTAAAGTGCTGATTTCGCATAATCATCCTGAGGGGCGTCAATTTCCTTCTGTTGAAGATATCAAGATGACAGAAAACCTGTATATCTTCTGTTGTAAAAATAATATTGAGTTTTTGGACCACGTCATTGTTAGTAATGAGGGTAGTTTTAGTTTTACAAAATCGCATCTTCTGGCTTCATTGGAAAACAGAGTCTTTAATAAAATAATGGAGAATAAGCGCGTCCAAACTTAAAAATTTGGACCTATTATATATATCTACACTTAATACTTAAGATTATCTGCGAGTGCAATTTAAAAAACCACCTTATAGTGGGGTGCACCCCAAAAGGTGGACAATTTAAGTGGATTTACTTAAGATTGGTTTGGTGTTATCTAATTAACTTTGTAATTAATCTACACAAAAAACGTCATATAAATAACTCAGCTTGGTTACAACTAGGACACTATTTAATCTTGAATTTTACCAACAGCATTATCCAATCGAGTCGAGATGTGGCGGTGTAAAAAAGCATAAGCTCTGTGCATTGCCTCGTTGCGTGCTCTGGTGCGTAAATTTATAAAGGCGTGGCGTGCGTCTCGTCTATATTTTGGGAATATCAATTCATCGCATTCAATATTTAGTTCTTTTAGCTTTTGAATAAAGGGCAGAGTTTCGGTGCGTGTGAGTGAATCAATTTCGCCCGCTGTAATAAAGGTTGGCGGGAATTTGTCGGTTATCAATTGCAGAGGAGAGCAGTCGTGATAAAATTCAGACTTTTTTTGAGGTGTGTCTTTGTATTTCTCTTCAAAATATTTGCCTATAGAACGGCAGGCGCGAAAACTGAGCTCGTGCAAGTGTGAAATATCATATACTCCATAAAACAACAGGCAACCTTTTATAATGCAGTTGACGCTAAGCTTTGATATTTGCTGATTTATGGCTATTAGGCTCGCTAGGTGCGCACCCGCACTGTCGCCACCTACAAAAATTTGTTGGCGGTCGATACCTAGCATTTCGGCGTTGTCAATACAATAATTGACACAACTAGCGACATCGCTATAAACGGTTTCAAATTCGACATCGGGCATAAGTCTATAGTTAACATTTATAACAATGAGCCCCTGTTCGGCGAAATCTTTTGCAACTATGGAAAAAATGCTTTTGTCTGCAGCGGTCCATGAGCCACCATGAATATAAAACAGAGTCGGGCTGGGAGTCGGAGACTTGGAACCAGCGACAAAATGCGGGCAATGCCAATCGAATTGCCTAAATATGTCAGTTTTATCTTCTGTGTAAGGAATGTCGTGCAGAGTGTAGACAAAATTAGAATCCTTGTCCTTTTTTATAATAGTTGAGATTGCGTTGGTGCCGTATCTCTCCACCGCCAAACTGATTCGAGCGGGTAGGGTCATCTCATCTTTTATTTGTTTTTGCATTTTTACCTCAATTTTGTATAAAAAATTTCAAATTTTATGTTGACAACAGTTATGTTTTATGCTATAATAATAAAACAATTATATTGTATATAGAGTGATTTTGTGGGGAAGTTTGAGTTTGTTTGGGATTTTTTATCAATAAAATTTCTTATTTGGGGTTAATATGCCCAAAATCAAGTGCTTAGAATAGAAAGCATATTTTTTTGTTGTCTAGCATTTGCTCATTTTTTCACAAAAATCGCCCCTGTATGCTTTTATAATATTATTATATCACAGAAGTATTCTACTTGGCAACTTTTTATCAAACAAAAAATACGTTTTACAAGGAGATAATTTTTAATGCCGGCAAATAATGGAACAAAAAAATCTTTAATTAGAAAAGTTATGTGTGGTAAGACAGAACGTGTTTCGTTCGCTCGAGTTGATGAGCCAATTGAGATGCCTTATCTAATTGACATTCAGAAAGAAACTTACAAGGAATTTTTGGAAAAGGGGATCGGCGAAACTATTGCTGAGTTTTCTCCTATTGAGGACTTTAGTGGCAAGGTCGAGTTGCATTTTCTTGACTACAGTATTGATTATTCTGCTGTCAAGTATCCTGTAGACGAGTGTCGTAGACGTGCGCTCACTTATAGTGCGCCTATTAGAGTAAATACTCGTCTTCTCAACAAAGAGACGGGCGAGGCAATGGATCAAAATATAATGCTAGGCGAAGTTCCTTTGATGACAGAAACGGGGTCGTTTCTTATTGGTGGTGTCGACCGTGTGGTTGTAAGTCAGATCGTACGTAGCCCTAGCGTATATTATGATGCTATTGAAGATAAGAATACAGGTAGAACGTATTATGTTGCGAGCCTTAACCCCACTAGAGGTATGTGGCTCGAGTTTGAGCAAACTCCGAAAGATACTTTGCGTGTAACTATGGATCGTAGTGTCAAGGTTTCCGCTGGCTTATTATTAAAGGGGTTGGGCTTTGGTAGTGATGCAGAAATTTGTGCATTATTCGGCAATAACCCATTAATTCAAAACACTCTAGAACAAGAGCCTCAAAAATCAATGGAAGATGCTCTGTTGGAGTTGTCTAAAAAGCTCAAACCTAGTGAATTGCCTAGTGCTGAGACTATCAAGACATTTATTGAAAATACTTTCTTTACGAACCTAAGATATGATTTAGCGAAGGTTGGGCGATACAAGTTCAACAAGAAATTGAACCTTTGTAATCGTTTGCCTGGGTTGACTTTGGGGCAGGAATTAGTGATTAATGGCACTGTTTTGCCTGAGGGTACTGAAATTACTCAGGAACAGGCCAATATGATCCAAAATGCCGGTATCAACGAGGTATGGGTTTTGCTACCTAGTGGCAAGAAACATTTTATGCGTGGCAACAACCGTGTATCGCTAGAATCTCAGATCAAGTGTAACCCTCGCGACTACGGGATTTATGAATTGATTAACTATCCTGTATATTTAAACTTGGTAAAAGATGCCAAGACTAAGGAAGCAAAACTGGAAATCGTGCGCGAACATCAAGAAGATTTGATTAATCGTCATATTACTAGAGATGATATTTTGGCTAGTATTAGTTATTTGTTGGACCTAATTGAAGGTATCGGCACTATTGATAATATTGACCACCTTGCGAACCGTCGTGTCAGCAGTGTGGGAGAGTTGGTAAATATTGCTATGCATTCTGGTATGGCTAAAATGGCTACGCTCGCCAGAGAGAGTATGCAAGGTCAAGATTTGACGCAGGCGACTCCTAGTACTATAGTAAACGCGCGTCATGTTACCAAGGCATTTATGGACTTTATGAAAACTAGCCCATTATCTCAGAGTATGGATCAGGTAAACCCACTGAGTGAACTTACTCAAAAGCGTAAAGTTTCTGCTGTGGGTCCACGCGGTGTACGCAAGGATCGTGCTGGAGCCGAGGTTCGTGATATTCACTACACGCACTATGGTAGAATCTGTGCTATTGAGACACCCGAGGGTCAGTCGATAGGTCTTATCAACTCGCTCGCAACATTTGCAAAAATTAACGAGTATGGGTTCTTGGAAACTCCTTATAAAAAAGTTGACAAGGCAAAAGGAGTAGTTACCAAAGAGGTAGTATACCTTATGGCTGATGTTGAGGAAAAATGCAAAATTGCACAGGCAGTTGAACCTTTGGATAAAGATGGGCATTTTATTAATAAATCAGTAATTTGTCGATACAAAGATAGAGTTATTGAGGTGCCTAGCAGTGATATTGATTATGTAGATGTTTCGCCTAGACAGATGATTTCGGTTGCGACATCATGTATTCCGTTCCTAGAAAACGATGATGCTGCGCGTGCCCTGTTGGGTAGTAACATGCAACGTCAGGCAGTGCCTTTAATTAAAACAGAGGCGCCAATTGTGGGTACTGGGCTAGAGTATCGCGCTGCAAAAGATAGCGGTGCGCTAGTGATATCCGATTGTGATGGTGTGGTTAAGTTTATGGATTCATCTGAAATTGATATTTTAGATGATGAGGGGAATCTTCACAAAAACAAGCTCACTAAGTTTGCCAAGACCACCAAGGATACATGTCTTAACCAAAAACCAATAGTAAAAGAGGGCGAGCGTGTAAAGAAAGGTGATGTCATCGCTGATGGTTTGTCTACTTGTAACGGTGAGTTGTCTTTGGGTAGAAATATGTTGGTCGCTTTTATGAACTGGGAGGGATACAACTACGAGGACGCTATTCTAATTAATGAGCGCCTAGTAAAAGAAGATATTTACACATCAATTACTCTAAAAGTTGAAGATGTAAAATGTCGTGCTACCAAGTTGGGTAATGAGGAAATTACTCGTGATATTCCTAATCTTAGTGAAGAAGCGCTCAAGAATTTGGACGAAAATGGTATTATTCGTGTGGGTGCAGAAGTTCGCCCTGGAGATATTTTGGTAGGTAAGGTTACACCAAAAGGCGAGACTGAATTGACACCTGAAGAGAGGTTGTTGCGTGCAATTTTCGGCGAAAAATCCAGAGAGGTTAGAGATACTAGTCTTAGGGTTCCGCATGGTAGAGCTGGTGTAGTAGTAGATGTTCAGATTTTTAGTAGAGCGAACAAAGACGAGCTAGAGGCAGGAGTGAATATGCTAGTTAAGGTATATATCGCTCAGAAGAGAAAGTTGTCGATCGGAGACAAAATGTCTGGTCGTCATGGTAACAAAGGTATCGTGTCTAGGATTTTGCCTAGCGAAGATATGCCTTTTATGGCAAATGGACAACCGGTTGATGTAGTCTTGAACCCTCTGGGTGTGCCTAGTCGTATGAACATAGGTCAATTACTAGAGGTGCACCTTGGTAGAGTGGCAAAAGTGCTCAACTGGAAAGTTGCGACTCCTGTTTTTGATGGTGCCACTGAGCAACAGATTTCTGAACTTTATAGAAAAAACAAATTAGACGATGATGCCAAGATGGTGCTATATGATGGACGTACTGGCGAGCCGTTTGATCACAGAGTTACTGTTGGATACATGTATATGCTCAAATTGACACATATGGTAGACAACAAGATGCACGCTCGTAGTATTGGTCCGTACGCGCTAGTTACTGCACAACCTTTGGGTGGTCAGGCGATGTTTGGTGGACAAAGGTTCTCCGAAATGGACGTTTGGGCTCTAGAGGGTTATGGTGCGGCTAACTTGCTCCAGGAGATGTTGACTATCAAGTCAGATGATATCGCAGGTAGAAATAATGTATACGAATCAATTGTCAAGGGTCAGCCAATTTCCGAACCTGGTATTCCTGAATCTTTCAAAGTTTTGGTAAAGGAATTACAATCTCTAGGTATGGATATCAAGATTTTGACCGAAGACAATAGAGAGATCGAACTAAACGACCTCACTAATGATGATGTAGATATTCCTAGCCTTGTCAAGGCTCGCCGTGATGATGAAAAAGAAATTGAACTTAATTTTGATGATATTGAGGGCGAATCTAGTGATATTATCAGTGAAAGTGAATTCAATCAAATAGAAAATGATGAAGATGCGTTTAATGCAGGTAACCTGTTTGATGATGATTTTGATGAATAGGAGTGTATCGATAAATGTTTGAATTAAAAAATTTTGACTCAATTAAGATCGGTCTAGCTTCGCCAGAAAAAATTAGAGAGTGGTCTCATGGCGAGGTTACAAAACCAGAAACAATAAATTATCGTACCTTAAAGCCTGAAATAAACGGCTTGTTTTGTGAGCGTATTTTCGGACCCAAAAAGGATTACGAGTGCCACTGTGGTAAGTACAAACGCGTAAGATACAAAGGTCATCACTGTGAAAAATGTGGTGTGGAAATTACCCGTAGCAAGGTTCGTAGGGAACGTATGGGGCACATTGAACTTGCGACTCCCGTGAGCCATATTTGGTTTGTGCGTGGTGGTAGTAGTAAAGTCGGGAGTATTCTCGATATGACCAGCAAAAATCTAGAGCAAGTGCTGTATTACGCAAGTTATATCGTGCTGGACCCAGGTAAAACTGAGTTCGAAAAAAAGCAGGTTATCACGGATAAAGAGTATCGTGATGCGTTGGAAAAATATGGCGCTGGCGCTTTTCGTGTAGGTATGGGTGGCGAAGCAATTAGAGAGCTATTGGCTGAGGTCAATCTTGAAGAAGAGAGCAAAATTCTCAAGGATATTGTAGCAAACTCAAAAGGTGCGCGCAAACTCAAAGCTATCAAAAAGCTCGAGACTGTAGAGGCATTTTTAAAGAGTGGCAACAATCCTCGTTGGATGATTCTTGATGTTTTGCCCGTTTTGCCTCCAGAATTGCGTCCTATGATTCAGTTGGAGGGAGGTAGATTTGCTGCGAGCGATTTAAACGATCTATATCGTAGAGTTATCAAC
>CAVFEX010000012.1:0-11398 GCA_963621495.1 bacterium | reverse complement strand
ATATGAGCCGCGGCACACAAGAGAGTCATCAAAAACTGATTGACACGATGGCGCCACTGCGCAAAAAAGGCCTAAAGCTGATGATTGACACAAAGGGCCCCGAGATTAGAATTGGAACTTTTGAAAACGGCAGTGTTATGCTCACTGCTGGGCAAAAGTTCACATTTACCACGCGTGATGTAGTCGGCAACGGCGAAATCGTGGGGCTGAGATATACTCAACTTGTGAGCGAGGTCAAAGTCGGCGACAAAATCTTTGCTAACAATGGGCTGTTGGTTTTTGCTATCAAAAAAATTACCAAGACTGATATTATCTGTTTGGTTGAATTTGGCGGAAAATTGAGCAATAACAAGAGCTTGAATATCCCAGGAGTTGTGCCGAGCACCCCTTACATATCCCCTGCCGACCGTGAGGATATAATGTTTGCAATTCGCAACAACGCTGATTATTTGGCGCTCTCTTTTGTTAGCAATGTACAAAATGTGCAAGATGTCAAAAACTTGATTAAACAGACAAACCCAGATTGTCAAATCAAGTTGATTTCCAAGATTGAAAATGCCCGCGGAGTCAACAACTCAATTTCAATTCTAGATGCGTGCGACGGACTAATGGTTGCGCGCGGAGATTTGGGCGTGGAAATTCCACTCTACAAAATTCCGCCAATTCAGAAAAAGCTGATATCTCTCTGCAATGTCAAGAAAAAAGTTTGCATAATTGCGACCGAAATGCTAGAGAGTATGACCGACTCTACGCGCCCAACTCGCGCCGAGGTCAACGATGTTGCATCTGCCGTGTACGAGGAAGCGACCGCCACAATGCTCTCGGGCGAAACAGCCAGCGGAATCAATCCCGTTCTCGTGGTCCAAACTATGGGACAAATTATTGACGAAGTAGAGAAAAACATCTATAAAATCAAGTGCTAGCCCGCGAAAATATCAGACTAAAAAAACAGAAAAAAACTAAAAATGATAACAATAACTTAATAAAAATATAACACGCCCCTAAAATAATAAAGAAAAGAAAAAAACAGAATAGACATTGGTTAAATATAAAACTAAAAAATAATAAAAAATAAAAGCTATAATTACTTTTGTGTTTTAACATAATAATTAAAAGACGAAAAATAACAAGAGCCCCAAAAGTTAGATAACTTTTGGGGCTCATTTTTACTTATAAAATAAAGCAACTATAATAAATAGCCGGAGATGACTAACAAGGGCTATTTTTGCTGTGCAGAGTGATTGCAACTCGACTGCATTTCATACAACTCTTTCTTTAGCGTCTGTGCAGTGAGTTCTGTCTCGTATGGTTGATACGACCACGGCGTGCTGGCTTGATTGCTCAACACCTTGTCGCGCAAGTAAACATAGCGATGAAGATAATCGTTGCCAATTTTTGCTGTGTACTCGGGCGGATTCTTGAGTTTGAGCGAGTCAAAAAATAATTGTTTGCCGAGCAAAGGATTTGTAGATTTTAGTGTAGATTTTTCCACAATAATCCAGTTGAGATTTTGCATCGCAGTCGCGTTGAGTAAGTACAAATCTTTCAGCGCCTCGCTAGTTGGCTTGAGAGATATGCGATTGAGTTCATTAAAATCAATCAAAAAATTAAAATTCGAATAGCACAACATTCCGAGCATAAAGTACTGCAACCCCAGTAGCAAAGTGCGGTCCGTCGTGATACCCATTTTTTCGCGATACGCCAAAGTATCCTCGAATTTCCCCGCCATATCGAGCTGAGCATAACGCAGATATTCCCACTGGTCGCGATTTAAAAAATTCTCTAGCGTACGGCCCTGTGAGTCATCACGCATTTTAGCGGGCATATAAAAAATCGGGTTTTTGAGCCCAGCAGATTCCAGAGGCACAAAACCGAGTTGTTGAGCGTCCTTGGTCCCAAAAATTGGCTGGTCCTTTATCTCTGTTCCAAAATAATCATAAGGTTTGGTAATGTGCACCACGTCTTGCACAATTTGATTTTTTTTATCATTGTTTTCAGGCATAATTTCTCCTTTTAAAGGGGGACCCGAGTCCCAATATTGCGACTCCTAGACAGTCAAAAAACTATCGAGTCTGCGTCTTGTGTCCGTACTCTAGCGCACGCGCCTCTCGAAACACACTCTTTGTCGCATTTTGCGTGATTTCAGCATATCTCTGTTCTGATTTATTAGCTAGCCTAATTCGCTCGTCTCGATCCAACAAGACACTAGGCAACTCGAACTTATAACTCAATGGCGCAACCTTGAGTCCGTCTATAATGGTGTCAAATATTGGTCGAATTGTCTTCTCGCGCAAAGTTTTATCCGAAATATCCTCGCTAACCTCTAGCGCGGTGTACAACAAATCAATCACAACTTGGTCTCTCGCCATAATCTGAGATGCACGCCTCTGCATAATTGGGTTACGGGAAGAAATATATTTACAAATTTTCTCAATGTCGGGCGCACAAATGTAACATTTGTCCGCGATTTTACCGAATTTACCATCTAGCGAGTAAGTTGCAACATACTGCCTAGCTAATTGAACGGCGACCTGATTTTCCTTTATTAAAAAGAGCGGTTTGCCGTACTCGGGCGGTCTCCAACTATTTTCAAAAGTGCGGTGTGGCGGTTCTAGTGTGGAATTTGTGTTGTAAAAATACTGCAAATTCGCAATCAAAAAACTGTGGTCATCGGCCTTGCCCCAAATATTCTGGAGCGGTACAAAATAATTTTTGTTGTACACGCCGAGATTGTTTATCAGCACCACCCCGACATTACTCTTGCGATTTTCCGCCATAATTTACCTCCACGATGTTTTATTAATTATAGCACAACACACACCTTTTTTCAATACCCTTTTGTAAATTTGTTTAATTTGCTGAATTAGCTAGTTTTGAGTAAATTACCCCCCCCCAAAAAAAGGGAAGAACGCAGACTGCTTGCACTAAATTCAGCCTAGGTCTAACCGCATTTAAAAAAGCAAATTAATTTATCAAAAAATAAAATTTATAAATAAAAAATCCCTCTTGTTTTTGAGCGAATTCAAAAAGTAAGTTTTCTTTTAAACTTTACACAACTCAAGAGGGAGAAAAATTAGGCAATTTTTATGATATTTAGATAAATATTTGTAGCGGACGGCGAACTAGAGCCAGTCTCACTTATGGCGAGTGCGAGAGTCGTTTGGGTGGCAAAATTAAACGCCATAGTTTTAGAGAGATAGTCTGTAGTCCCTGTTGAGACAATCGCGGAAATTGCGTTTGCGCTACTATTAATCATCAATCTCAGTGTTATTGTGTCGGTCGATTGAGTCGTAGTCTGCGCGCCGTACGAAACTAGATACACTCCCGGCTCGAGTGTATAAACACCAGAATCACTGGCGTAAGTTATAGCAGTGCTACCCGAGGAAATAATGTCGGGCGTAACTATAAAATTAGTGTTAGTCGTTATTGGGGTGGTGCTACTCGCGATACTCGCAACCACCTCGCTAGTACCAGCGGGACCAATTGGACCCGTTGGGCCAGCGGGACCTGTGTTACCTTGCAAACCTTGAGGACCCGCAGGGCCAGTTGGACCCGTAATTCCACTCGAAACTACCCTACCACAGCAAGACATATCCTGCCCACAACACCCGCAACCACACAAAGCTCTATCCCCACAGCAATCATTTTCGCAATTAAAAAAACACATATTCCACCTTTTTTGAATGCTAGTCGCATTCCCTACATTATATGTAACTGATTGTTTGCGTGTGAAACAAAAAAGACTCGCGCCGTAAAATTTATACCCAACAGAGTCTTTTGTATTTTTTTATATTTTTTATGTATTTATTTAATTTTGATATTTTTTGTTTTATTTTACATTTTTTTATTATTTTTTTGTATTCATACGTGAATTATTTGTCCGCTTTTTTAATGCTCAGCGAAAGACGATTTTTCTGCAAATCGACACCGATGACACGCACACGCACGCGGTCGCCCACAGTCAAAACCTCGCTAGGGTGCTTGAGATATGCGTCGCAAATTTCGCTAATATGAACCATACCGTCCGTATGCACACCTACGTCGATAAAAGCGCCAAAGTCAATTACATTACGCACCACGCCATCGAGGTCCATTCCCACACTCAAATCTTCTAGCCCTAGCAATTCACTACGCAATACGGGTTGAGGCAGACTGTCGCGGACATCGCGCCCAGGTTTGATTAACTCCGCCACCACGTCATATAAAGTTGGCTCTCCGATACCGCAAGCGAGCGCAACTTTGCCCGCACCCTCTCGCTCAATTTTTTGTGGCAATGTCGCCAAATTACCTGCGCGCACATCAGCCTCTGTCAGCCCAAAATGCTCGAGCAATTTGATAACTGCTGGATAACTCTCGGGGTGCACAGCAGTGTTGTCCAAAATATTCTGCGCATTTGGAATTCTTAAAAAGCCCGCGCATTGCTCGTATGCTTTGGCGCCGAGTTTTGGAACGGATAAGAGTTGCTCGCGGGACACAAAACCCTTGTTTTTGTCGCGGAATTTCTCGATTTCACCCGCGATACTCGAGTTTAGTCCGCTCACGCGCGCGAGCAACGGCACTGAGGCAGTGTTTAGGTCGACACCGACAGTATTTACGCTATTTTCGACAACCCCGTCTAGCACCTCGCTCAACCTCTTTTGAGGCATATCGTGCTGATATTGCCCCACGCCCAACGACTTGGGGTCAATCTTAATTAGTTCTGCTAGAGGATCTTGTAACCTACGCGCAATTGAGATAGCGCTACGGGTCGTAACATCGTATTGAGGAAACTCTTTCGACGCGAATTTACTCGCACTATACACGCTCGCACCAGACTCGTTGACCATCGCATACTGCACTGGGCGATTGACGGATTTAATGAGTTTTGTTACAAAAATTTCCGCCTCTTTGCTAGCGGTCCCGTTACCAACTGCGATAGCGTCTACACTATACTGCATTATGAGTTTTGACAGACTCTCTATTGCCTCGTTTACTTTGTTTTGTGGCGGAGTCGGGAACACAACAGTGTGGTCTAGCACATTACCGTTGGGGTCGATAACCGCGATTTTACACCCCGTGCGGTAGGCTGGGTCAACTGCGAGAATTGTTTTGTTTTTGAGCGGTGGTTGCATAAGTAATGGTTTGAGGTTTACCTCAAACATCTTGATACTTTGCTCGTTGGCTTTGTCGGTTAGGTCGTTACGCAATTCACGCTCTAGGCTAGGTGCTAGCAGTCTTGTGTAGCCATCAATCACGGCAAACGCCACCAGTTGCCTTGCACTGAATTTTTCAAAATCAACATTTTTGGGCAACTTAATCTTGCTCTGTTCGTCAAATTCTGGCATCAAATCGCTGTGCCCTGATTTACAAAATTGCCCGAGCAACACATCAAAAACTTTGTTTAACCCGTCGCGGTTGAGCGTCATATCGACTTTTAGCGCACCCTCTTTTTCGCCACGGTTAAATGCCAAAATTCTGTGCGCTGGAATATCACGAATAACTTGATGAAAAGCCTTGTAATTTTCGTAGACTTTTTTGTCGTCTTTGTCCTCACGCCACTCGCAATTAATGCTCGCGCGGGGCCAGTAAATTTCACGCAATTTTTTGCGCGCAGAGGGGTCGTCTGCCACAATTTCGGCGATGATATCGCTAGCACCCGCGAGCGCCTCTTGTGGGGTAGTAATGCCCTTGTCGGCGTCCACAAAATCACTGGCAAGTTTAGTCAAGTTGTCATCGTTTTGCGCCAAAATCAAATTAGCGAGAGGCTGTAACCCCGCACTGATTGCCACACTCGCACGGGTCTTGCGTTTTGGCCTAAATGGGCGATAAATGTCCTCAATTTCCGTGAGCGTAACCGCATTGTCAATGTCGCGACTAAGTTCGGGCGTAAGGTTGCCTTGCTCCTCGAGGAGTTTTGTTACCTCGTTTTTGCGCGTCTCGAGATTGCGTAGATAAGTCAGATTATCCGCAAATTCTCGTATAGTTTGGTCATCGCAACTGCCGTGCATTTCCTTGCGATATCGGGCTATAAAAGGCACCGTACACCCTTCGTCTAATAACCCGATAATGTTTTGCGAATATTCGGGCTTGAGATTAAATTTGGTCGCTAAAATTTTGAAAATTTCCATACTAGACTCCTAAAAATATTTGGCTATATTTTACCAAATTAACGCCGAATTGTAAAGTAAATCAGTTTTTATTTCGCGTTTTCGCCTCAAAAGGCACCGCAATAACCACAACCAAAAAACTAACTCGCAAAAAAACTAAAAAATAGTGAAAAATGGCAAAAAAATAGCGAAAATATAATATTAATAATTTTTACTTGCCCAATGAATCACAAATTTTATAGCCTACAACACAAAAACAAAAGGGAGCCCAAAGCTCTCCTAATAATTAAATAAATTTTAACATCTTTATAGCCCGCCAAGACGCAACAAAAATAATACATACGCGCGAATAGTCCTATTTGCGACAGTCTTTTTAATATACTTTTTTAGTGGACGCTTGAACCGTCTTGCGTTTTTGTAATTTGTAATCAAGTCAATACATTTGCGATTTTCAGGCGACAATTCATCATAAAAAATGTACTTAAAAGTCAGCGCCTCGCGAAATCTCAATCTACTCAACTCGCGTTTACGAAAATTTTTGAGACTACGCACTAGATTTTTAAGACTACCACTCACATATCCAATCGTATTGCTACTGTGCTGTCTATACAAAATCTGCGAATCGTGAGAAAAAATAGCCTTACCTAGCCCGCTAGAAATGGTTAGAATTGAATAGTCGTGGCAAATCATACAATTCGCTGGCACGCGCAAAAAAGCATCTCGGGTAGCATTATTGAATACCTCAGCACAGCCATTTGCGCAACAATTTAAAATCGCTGACGCAAAAAAATTTCGGCTATTTTCATCGACATAACCGCACGCTTTGTCCACAATCTGCTCCAAATTCTCGTTTACCACTGTTACTGCAGTAAAATACATTAGAGGTTTTGAATTATCCTCTCTCTCCAGCACCTCTACCGCACTAATAAGCTTGCGAGGAAGCCACACATCATCTTGGTCGCAAAAAGCATAATAGTCGCAATGTGGAGCAGTACGCACCAATTCCCTAAAACTCAGGGCAAACCCGAGATTTTCCCCTTCGCTCAAAATAATTTTGTTTTCATCTGCATACTCACGCAAAATCGCCCGTGTACTATCACTACTACCGTCATCGCGCACACACAGTGTAACATCTACCCCCTCTTGATTTAGAACACTGTCAATCTGTTCTCGCAAAAATCTCTCGCCATTATAACTACTCAATAGCACTGCTACACTCTTATTTGCCATTTTTTATCTCCTCTAGTGTTGGGTGTAATTTGTCCTTGTCCGATAGAATTACATTTTCTATATCAATGTAGTCGCCCCAATTAATATTAAGGTCGGGGTCATTGTAGAGTAGCCCACGCTCTCCCTCGCGATACCACTCATTATCACACTTGTATGCAAAAATTGCCGTCTCACTCATCACGCAAAAACCGTGCGCAAATCCGCGCGGAATAAAAAACATCTTCTTGTTTTCGCCCGAAAGAACCACGCCTTGCCAACGCCCAAAAGTCGGGCTCCCTTCGCGTAAATCAACTGCCACATCATAAACCTCGCCTTGAATTACTCGCACCAGTTTCGCTTGGGGCTTGCCGACTTGATAATGCAACCCGCGTAGCACATTTTTACACGATTTACTCTCGTTGTCTTGGACAAAATGACAATCTATTCCGCAACTAGCCAAGTCGCGCTCGTTATATGTTTCTAAAAAATAACCTCTATCATCGCCAAAAACTGCAGGTTCTATAACCCGTAGCCCCTCAATTTCAAAAGTCTCGACATTATTAATTTTCATTTATTCCTCGCCGTACATTTTTTTGTAATAATTTTGATACTCGCCACTCACTATATGGTTAACCCACCCGCTATTATTCTTGTACCAATCTAGCGTCATAGTGATACCTTTGTCAAAACAAGTACTCGGCACCCAGCCCAAGTCTCTAGTTATTTTTGATGGGTCAATCGCGTATCTACGGTCGTGGCCAAGTCTATCCTTGACAAAAGTTATCAAATCTTCGCCACACGCATTATTAATATTTTCACGCACATACTCGATAATGCATTTTACTATGTAGATATTTTCTTTTTCGTTATGACCGCCAATATTATAAATCTGACCTATATCTGCCTCGTTGATAACCAAATCAATCGCACTGCAGTGGTCCGCCACATAGAGCCAATCACGCACTTGCCGTCCGTCGCCATAAATTGGGATATTCTTCAAGTTCACGCAGTTGTTAAAAGTTAGTGGAATGAGTTTTTCGGGAAACTGATTTGGACCATAATTATTAGAGCAACGCGTAATGTTCATCGGGAATTTATAAGTGTCATAATATGCCTTAACCAATAAATCAGCACTAGCCTTACTAGCAGAATATGGACTGTGCGGGTCGAGCGGGGTTTCCTCGGTAAAATATCCGTCCTCGCCTAGCGCCCCATACACTTCGTCCGTACTAATTTGAACATATTTTTTATTAGGCAAATATCCACTCTCGGTCCGCCAACTCGTATTCGCTACATTGAGTAGAACAGCGGTACCGCAAATATTTGTATCGACAAAACTCAATGGGTCCCGAATACTGCGGTCCACGTGGCTCTCGGCAGCAAAATTTACCAAAATGTCGATTTCATTTCCTTTAAAAATCGACTCAACTAATGTTTTGTCCGTAATACTGCCTTTGATAAAGCAATAATTTTGATTGTTCTCAAATTCACTAAGGTTCTCAAGATTTCCTGCATATGTGAGTGCGTCAAGATTAATTACTCGTATATCTTCGTATTTAGCAAAAAGATACTTGATAAAATTCGAGCCAATAAACCCGCACCCGCCTGTAACCAAATATGTTTTCATAAAAAACTCCTCATCTGACTTTTGTTAAAAAACTTTTCAAAGCTGTCTCCCACGGACGCATAAAATTTAGCCCAATACTCCTAAGAGCGAGGTTGTCTAAGACGGAATATTTGGGACGCTCTGCCTTGCTACTAAATGTGGCGCTATCCACTGGAAGAATTGGGGTAGCGATGCCCCCAAGACGCAAAATTTCGCACGCAAAATCGTACCAACTGCACTGTCCCTCGCCCGAACAATTGTATACTCCAAAATTCCCCGAACGCATTAGTTTTAGCGTGGTGTAAACTAGGTCGTTTGCACTGGTTGGAGTGCCGATTTGGTCATTAACAACTGTCAATTTGTCCATTTTTTGCGCCAATTCTAGCATTTTGTACACAAAATTATTCCCCCACTCGCCATATAGCCACGAGGTTCTAATAATATAATAGCGGTCGCAAATTTCGCGAATGTAATTCTCGCCCGCTAGTTTTGTCTTGCCATAAACTGTAACAGGACAAGTCGCGTCTGTCTCGTTTAGCGGAACATTACGCGTGCCAGAATACACATAATCAGTAGAAAAATGCACCAAAATCGTGCCATATTTTTGACACGCATACGCCAAATTTTGCACCCCGAGAGTATTAACTCTGTAGCAATTTACACTATCGTCTTCTGCCTTGTCAACTGCAGTGTATGCGCTACAATTTATGCAATAATCATACCCAGCCGACATAATGCTGTCTAGATTTTTACGGTCAAGAATATCCAGACTTTCCACCCCAAAACTATCAACTTGCGCATTAATTATCTCGTCTTCTAGTTTACCAAGGTCAGTCTTGCCCGATTTTATGCACTCACAAAACTCGCGACCCAACTGCCCCCGTGCGCCAATTATTATGATTTTTAACATTCTTCTTCGTATATCTCCAACAAATATTTACCATAATCGCTCTTAGAATATTTTTGCGCGAATTTTAGTAGCGCGTCTTTGTCGATATAATGCATTCTGTACGCCACTTCTTCTATACACGCAATCATATAGCCCGTACGCTTTTGAATAGTTTCAATAAACAAATTCGCCTGCAACAGGTTTTCGTGCGTGCCAGTATCCAGCCAAGCCACGCCTCTGCCGAACTTGTTCAACTTACAGCGCCCAGCCTGTATGTACATATTATTTATAGCAGTGATTTCCAATTCGCCACGAGCGGACGGCTCTACTTTGCGCGCATACTCTACGACTTTGTTGTCATAAAAATATAGCCCAGTTACAGCAATATTTGATTTTGGAGCAGTAGGTTTTTCTACAATTTGATACACTAGTCCGTTTTTTTCATACGCCACACCAAAAGCCTCGGGGTTGTGGACTTTGTAACCATACAATTCCGCTCCACCACCGCACTCATCGATATTTTTTACACTCTCTTGGAGCATACTAGAAATACAGTTTCCATAAAAAACATTATCGCCCAAAATCAAACACACATTATCTTTGCCGATAAAATCTGCGCCAATTATAAAGGCCTCTGCCAAGCCGTTCGCCTCGTTTTGCACCAAATATGAGAGCCTGATTCCTAGTTGCTCGCCGTCGCCTAACAATTCGCGATACACAGGCACATCTCGCGGTGTACTGATTATCAAAATATCCCTAATGCCCGCCAACATCAAAATTGATAACGGGTAATAAATCATTGGTTTGTCATAAATCTCCAGCATATGTTTTGACACCGCCAGAGTCGCTGGATACAATCTAGTAGCCTTGCCACCAGCCAAAATAATTCCTTTCATATTTTTTTTCCTTACATTGTACACTTAATTTTACATTAATATATTATCAAAATAGCCTATTCTTGTCAACTTATTTAGAAAATGTTGTTATACGAGAAACTGTTTTGTAAAAAACGAAATTTTAAGGCGTGCCACAAATAGCGTGAACTTTTTTGTTTAGTTTCAAACAAAATTGACATATCGTAGATAATTTTTGCCTAAATTGTAAATTAAAATATCAAAAACTGCTACCTAAACTGCGCCGAGCAAATTTAATCTAAAATTACTATCTAAACTGCCTCGGGCAAATCAATTTTTGTCGGGAACAAAATTTGATATTCGTCCTTGATAACTGATTGAGTTTCATCAGATGATTTCGTGTTTTGCGTGTAGCTAATGGTCTTGAGCTGGCGATTCATAAAGTCATACTCGAGCTTGAGTTCGTTGTCGCCGTCAGACACGCGCCCCGCCACAAAAACACCAATTTGGCTGACCTTTTCGATTTTTTGCGTCAGTTCTGCATACAAATAATTCCCCTCAGAATCAACAGGGAGCGCAGAACGCATAGCGGTCAATATCCCTGTTTCCCATTCCGTCCCGGTTATCTCTTCTTCTTTGTCCGAGTATTTATAAAATTTGCCACCATTTTTTTTGTAAAAATACTCAACCGTTTCACTCACAGGTTTTAAAAACGTGTCATATTCGGTTACAACTTTTTTCACAATGAGATTAT
>CAVFEX010000011.1:0-11725 GCA_963621495.1 bacterium | reverse complement strand
AACTCCAACGAAATTGACAACATACAGACAATTGTACGCTACAACGAGCAGTATGCCTCCACAAAAGAAGCGAACTTGCGCAGTTTTTATAACGATTATTTGAGCCCGCACGGCACTAGCATTATGAGTTGTATCAATATTCGCAAGGGAAACACCCAAGATGACGGGACTGGCGGTGGTGGTGGCGGAGACTCAGTCTCAGAGCCCACACAGGACACGAGCAGTAGCGGAGAAAAGAAGATTTCCTCGGACAAAATTGATAACCGGGGCGAAATTGCCGTCTTTGTCCACGGCAAACTAGCCACAATTTTAGATAGCACGGACCGCGCAAAATTTAGCTGGCTAGATTCGGGCCTAAATGACCACTCTATAATGCTCGAACATATCGAAAACTCAGATCTTCACGACGCCACAATGGGCTTTACGATTACCGACAAGAGCGTCCGCGCCGAATTCAAATTCCAAAACAATATTCCGTGCGTGTACTACACCCTAGACTTAAAAATCCGCACCGAGATGATTACCGAATCGAGTGGCGAATTACCGAGAACCCAAAATTACTCAAACACCGCCATAACTCGAGCAATGCAACAAAAAGTCTCAACTGAGGTCGAAGATGCTCTCAAAATCGCAAAAAACTACGGCTTTGACCGCTACAATTTTTATCGTTCTTTTAAAATTGCCGATCGCGAATCGTGGCAAAAATACCTCGACTCTTTACCCGACCCAGAAAACTATATGCAAAATATCTGTGTGTTTGTGGACACCAAAATAAACTCGTACGGGCTAGACTCACTATTCTCCTCGCTCAAGTAACCCGAGTTTTGTTATATTCTTTTTTGTCAAAACAAAAAACACGCTGGGCATACCAAAACACCAGCATAATATAGTCGAGTTTTAAAACTGCATTGTTAAAAAACCGCGAGATAAACAAAAAACAACACCCGCACAAAAACAAAATAAAATAAAACAAAGAGAAAACAAAAAAACTCTTGGCAGTTTCCCCCAAAACGAAGAACTCCAAGAGTCAATAAAAATTAGTCAGCCGAATAAGGCAGTAGAGCCATATATCTAGCGCGCTTGATCGCAGTGGTCAATTCCCTCTGGTGCTTGGCACACGTGCCAGTCTGACGACGAGAAATGATCTTACCTTTTTCAGTAACAAAACGGCGAAGTCTCGCTACATCTTTGTAGTCAATCTCGGTAACCTTGTCTTGACAAAATTGACAAACCTTGCGACGAGGCATAGGACGGCGACGACGCACCTCCTCTCCCTCAGCGCGTGGCTTACGCTCAAACTTGTCTTGTCTAGCGTCTCTATTTTCAACCTTTTCGGTTGTCTGTGTTGCCTCATTAACCTCAGCAATTACCTCAGTTTCAGCAACTTGGTTGTTATCAGCCATTGTAAATCTCCTCTCTAAAAATAATAATTAATCAAAATGATCAAAAAGGCAAATCTGTATCTTCGACAGGCTCTAATTGAGTAACCTTATTACTCTCAGTAGGCACAGTGATATTGTTGGAATTATCAAAATTCCCACCAGCAAAAGCACCGCCATCACTCTTTGGTGTCAAAAACTCGACATCTTCGACAATGATATCAGTAACAGTACGCTTCTCGCCATTGACCTCATAAGAGCGATTTTGCAAATTGCCGACAACTGCAACTTTGTTGCCCTTGTGCAAAAACTTACCACATCTGTCGGCCAGTCCTCTCCACGCAGTCAAATTAAAGAAATCAGTCTCACGCACGCCGTCAGAATTAGCATAATTGCGATTAACAGCGATACCAAATCGACACATACTAATACCATTGGTAGTAGCGCTCAACTCAGGGTCGCGAGTCAAATTACCTATCAAAAAAACTTTGTTCATAATAGTACTCCTATCACACTATTTTTTTATAATCATTTTACGTACAAAAAATTCTGTCAGAGCCATCTGCTCCTCCATCTTGCGAATGAGCGTAGGGTTGGCAGTAAAATTCATCAAACAGTAGTAGCCCTCGCGCTTATCTAAAATAGGATAAGCGAACTTTTTGACACCGATTTTTTCTATAGAATCAACCGTACCACCGTCAGCGACTACCATATCACTGAATTTCTTGACAATCGCGTCGCGAGCCTCTTCGCTAGCATTGATAGAAATGATGTACAACATCTCATACTTGTTCATAAGTCAGTAGACCTCCTTTTGGACTAAGGACAGGAAGACACATATACTAGCCCAGCACAAATTTAGCCAATAACCGCATTTGCCTAGCACCAGCACACACTAACACCCAACAAACGCCCGTAAACAAACACTAGCCACCAGCAAATACTAGCACCCTGCAAATACCTGCCGACACCAGTATATACTAACATAAATATATGCTCACACTAGTACAGGCCAACACAAATATTTGCTCACACCAGTATATGCCCCCTGTCAAGGATTACATACTCGTAATCTAGCGAATATTATAGCACAGATTTTTTAATTATGCAATAGTTATGACCAAGAATTTTAAAATTCGTCCAAAAATAAACAAAAACACGCGTGGCGGGGTCTCCCACTCGGCGTGTTATCTGAATTTATAAAAATTAAATGAAAATTTATTTAAAGCTATGCCCAGGCGATACCGTTGTTAGAGAAATTGATTACCGCATTCCAGTCGGATACAGTGATAGTCTGATTGTGGGTTACCGAGCGACTCTTGGCAGTAACTACCACTATGCCTTGCATTTTTGCGCCATAGTGAGAACTCGAGAGCTCCTCGCCTAGAGGATAAAAATCACTAATCATATTGCTAAAACTCGTCTGAACGTCATTGAATTCACGAGTTACACACATTACGGCATATTTGTATTGAGTCCCGCTAGAATTCTTGGGCACGCTGGAGATTAGCGCCTTTTCCTGGGTTGTGTAGTTTGCCTCAGCTATTAGAGTAGTAGTACTCGCTCTAGAGATACTATTTATTGTACTGTTGGTCGTGTATACAATCGCAAAAATTCGCACAACCACAGGAGTATTAGCGGACGCCCCGCCAGTAACCTTGACATCAATTCCGCGATAAAAGGGCGCCGAAATAGTAGCACTGTCCACGATATATGTAGTAGTAGCGGACTTGGTCGCAACTTGCCAATTGTTACTAGAGTCAATACCTTGCACCACTAGCGTAACATCGTCAGCAAATTTAAATGTGGCCATAGCTTTGTTGCTAGCATTAAACTGCGCTAATATGATAGTGGTAACCACTGCCACCACCAACAGCACAGTCAGCGCAGACACAATAATTATTGTGGGTAAATTCCTCATCCTAGACAATGCCATATCCTCCCTAAAATACACTTTGTATTATTTTATCACATTTGGATACTTTTTTGCAAACAATTTTTATCTATTTTTTTGTTTTTTGATAAGAAAAGACGCCAAAATGTAGAGTTTGGGTTATTTTTATAAAAAAAATGCTACAAAACAAAAATAGACAACACGGATCGTGTTGTCTAAAATTAGAGACTATTCCCTCATGCTACGCTACAGTCCAAGATGTCGATGTAATATTAGCTGACTGAATAGCAGTAGCCAAGTCTTGATTTGAATATACTCCTGCTAGATACAATGTGGCAGTAAAGCTTGCCCCGGCGAGATTGTTTACAGCAGACTCAGTGTAGCCAGTATTAATATAATTTGTTATAAAAGTACTAGCGTCTATTCCTAGAGTAAATGTCGCCCATTGCAAAGAACTACCAGCATTATTAATTTTAGCAGAGATATATGTAGGTGTCCCTGCACCAAAGTTGTTGCTAGCTGTCTCTATGCTATCCTTAAGAGCGGTAGTACCTACAGCGGTGGTCGAGCCGACGAATAGCGACGGCTCACTAGTACCCGAAATTACTACAGCGACGGCGATCTTAATTTCTTTTGCCGAAGTGTTCTGTATCTTGATAGGCGCTAGCGCGATACCTTGAGTGATGTTGGTGTTGTTTGCACTACTGAGTTCGGTGCTAATAGCACCACTAGTAGTAACTAGGTTAGCCTTCCATACACCCGCACTCGTCAGTCCGTTAGTGGCTTTGATAGTTACACCACCAGCAAAAGTAAAGGTCGTGCTAGCCTTGGCAGTAAACGAGAAGGCAGCGAGAATTATAGTCGCAGTGAGCGCAACCGCCAGCAGAATAGACAACACTACCACACTGATAGACAGAGACTTGGTTTTGGTCATTACCATAAATACATTTTCCTTTTAAATTGTATTTAAAAAACAACGAACAACCGATTAGGGTTGTCCGATTGTTAATTTTAATGCAAATTGAGATTAAGCAGTCTGAGCGATAGCTTTACTGAAGTCTCCACTAGTAATCGCTTGCCCAAGTCCATCAGCATCATAACCAGCAGCTACGTAGAAATTAGCTACAATCTTCGCACCTGTATAATTTGCGATTTTGTCTGCTGTAAAATCAGTGTTAATCCAATTACATACAGATACCTCAGTATTTGCTGCGATGTCAAACACCAACCAATGTGTTACACTAGCAGCACCTGCATTAGTCTCTGTGCGCTCAGTAGTAGAAGCACCAAAGTTTGCGCCTGTTGCAGTACTTTGTTTCAACACAGGAGTTGTCGTAAACGCATTACCTGTACTACCATCCTTACTGCTCACATACAATGTAGGAGCTACAGAACTAGTTTCCGTACCTGCTGTCGATGTAATCACCACAGCTACAGCTACCTTGATAGCCTGAGTGGTACTTGTGTTTTTAAGCTTGATTGCGGAAAAAGCAACACCTGAAGTTATCTCAGAATTTGTCGTAACCGAACTACCTTTTGTTCCGTCAGTATTTACAGCATAAGCCTGCCAAACACCATTGTCAATACCAGTTGCTGTAACAGTAATACCATTAGCAAATTTAATGGTTGTTGATGCACTACCTGTGAAGGCAAATGCAGCGAGTACGATAGTAGCAGCCAAAGCAGCAGCCAAAAGGACTGACAATACTACGATCGCAACAGTAGACATTTTTGTCTTTGTCATAATAATGACTCCTTTTTATTTTTTAATTTGTTTTGCCGTCCTAGGCAAATTAGAGAACCAGATGAATGGGTCCCGTAGCCAAGAGCGAACGGAGAAACTAATTTTGGGCACTAGCAATCTATTATCGGTCCCATAAGTATACTGCTGTCCAGCGGTGCCCCCTCGCCAATGCCACAAATTAGCCCGCCACTCTCATTCGAATATTCATCAAAATCTCTAATTACACCCAATCGGGCGAGATTTTTTGAGGTTACTATTGCCGACCTCGGCACTCTACGATCTACCACTGCCACTCTCCTATTTTTGTAAAAGCGAAATGCGCTATCATCTTGAACCACCCTAATAGCATTTAGATGGTCGCTACATTCGCTCTCCACAATTGGCCGATATCTCTAGAGTTAGGCTATCCGGCACCTCAATGGCACAATCTCTCTTACCCGCGAGACCGTAACCCCGCCATTGAGTAGTTTAGGGAGGTTCCGCTCCATAATTACTATCATCTCGTGCCCCCCAAATTATCGCCAAACTCTTAGCCCTGGGGCATATCAACGAATAAGCCAAAATGCTTATGTAAGTATATTACCACAAATCAATTGCATTTGGCAAACGATTTTGAGGTATTTTTTTAATTTTTTTTGATTTTTTTTGATTTTTTGGGTATTTTTTTGATATTTTTTTACACTCTGCGACTTGTTTTTGCATTTTTTTGTGTTTTGTCGCGTAATTATTCACTAGCTTATCCATAAAAAATTCTCAAAAAATAGACTCGGCACCAACAAGCTACCCCACCTTAGAGCTCACGCAGTCGGAGTAACATCAATGGTAAAATTAATCTTGACACTACTCACCGTGCCCACAAGATATCCCTCTGTCGGACTACCACCCTCCATAGTAGTACCTGCGGGGTCGGTATTAGCCCTACCTAATGGCACAGTAACATATAGAGTCAGGTTAGAGCCCGTGCCAGCTGTCAGCCCGAGGCCCGTAGTCCACCCCACACGAAACACCCAATCTCCCGCGGTTGTAGTAACCGTCGCTGTATTATTAGTGCTAGCGCCATTTGTCTTGGAATTTGCGACTGTACTAAACGTAGCAGACTGTGTGCCACTACTCCCCGCCCACTCGATCACAAAGGACGTCAATCTAAAATTAGTCAGATTGACAGATTTTACCATATTGTCCCCAGTAGCCAACTGAAACTGCAAAGTGCCCTCGCTCGTACCCCCAGGGTACAAGTTCGCCTGAGCGGTAGCCGAGCACTCAATCGTACCTAGAGAGGATATATAGACTGTATTTTTTCCGTGGCTAGAGGTAGACAAAAATGCAAATAAAATACTAGCGGTCAGAGCCAGGACCATGACGCCTAGCATACATATGCAGATAGTAATTGTCGCTCTAGATTGCGCTACTCTACGCATCTTCACCTCCTATTTTTTATGAAAGTAATTTAGCAAAATCTGTATAATAACTTGAGCCCGATTGGTTAGATTCGAGTGATTTTAACCATACAAGGTATTTGTCTTGTGAGGGGTTCTTGATATAATTTTTATAAAAGCTCATACAGTCAATTCCGGATACAGCCAGATGAATTGTGAGATTTTCGTCAGTAATCGAGCTGCCAAAATACAACTGGTTGTCCGAGCCAGTAGTCAAGTCTACATATGCGCCCGGCGCCACAATTTTACTCACAAAATATGTACTATTATAGGTACTAGCAGTACTCTCTGTTGCCAAACTGAATTCGTGGTCCGAGCCACTGCCCGTATCCACATAAGTTGTCCAGTTGCCGTTGGATAACGTACTAGCCTTGGTAGGTTGCTGACCGCCGTCGATAATCTGCATAATGTACACCATATATGTCCTAGTGTTGTTGTAAATTGTCAATGCAGTATCCTCGGTAAGGGACTCAAAACTAGTAGAAGCTGAGCCTAGTCTAATCTTGTCAAAAGTATAATATGTGCCGTCGCTAGAACGAGTAGCCTGGAACCTATCAGTTGACGAGCCTGTAGTAGAGAATTCAGACTCTGGCACGCGTCTGTCCGCCTGGTGGCCTGAGAACATCATAATTAGGTTAGCGTCCGTAACCGCTATCCCATCACTCGTCTGACTGCTAGACAAGTTCTCATTAGCGGTAACTGACATATCACGGCTAGACCATTCTTTCAAAAATCCACCAGTAACGCTAGTAACGTTGCCCGAACTGTCCTTTTCTACCCTATATTGCGCCTGACACAATTCAACTATTACATTTTCACTAGTAACACCCGTAACTGTAACAGACTTGTTGGTGTCATTTTCGCCAATTACTCGATAATAGTAGTACCAGCCATTATTTTGCAAAAACCACTCTGTTTCACTAAATTCAACAGCAGTAGTCAGACGACGCGCTCTCATCACGCAATCCATAGTGTTGGCAACAGTGATTTTGTTAGCGGAAATATTCGCCAAAAATACGCCGACTTTACCGACTCCGACATTGCTATGATTTTTCTCTATCAATAGCGTAGCAAAAGTGTAGGTAACGCTACCAAAAGAGATGAGCATAAAAAATACCATCAAGCTAACCGCTATTATAAATGGCCTATCTCTTGCACTCTTATTCAAAGCGACAGCCCTCCTTAAAAAAATCTATTTTGTAATATTGTATACTATTTCTCGAGATTTGTAAATTTATTTTACACAAAAAAATTAATTTTCTGTCAAAATTCGCATTTTATTGATGCATAAGGTTATCAAAAGCGATTTGTTGCTCACGCTTTTTCTCTAGTTGCTCGCGTTCTATAGCCTCGCGCTCGTACTCGGTTTTTTTGTCGAGGAACGCCTTGAATTCTTCGTCGTTGTGCTTTTTCTCAATCAGAGCGCGCGACAATAGTAAACCGATCAAGAGAGTCAAGAATAGAGACAGCACGATAATAAAGTAGTCTTGGACAAACATAATCACATAACCAATTATCGGGATACTCATAACCATTCGCCCTTGCACCGCGTCGAATCTAATTATATGTCTTAGATGCTCGTCATCGTATTTTGGGTCATCTTTGTTAGAACCCACCATTACTATAGCGTCGCCACCGACAGACCGAACCTTGTGAATATAGCCTGTATTACCCATTGTATAACTCAATATATCGCCAATGCGCACCTCATCGATACTATTCAGTGGCTGGATAATTACCATACTACCTACACTGATTTCATCTTTCATACTGTCGGTCGGCACTAACCCTATGCGCAACCCGACTAGTAGCCCCAGTGCCACAACAAACGCCACTATCAACACGACTGATAGCAAAAAGGTGTTGATAACATTGATTATAGTAACAGCGCGACTAGGGATAACCTGACTAAATAGATAGTTATCTGTAAATTCGTTCATCTGCCTACGCTTGTAATTGCGGAGTTTTAGAGTGTCGCTACTAGGTTCGCTAGCCTGGTCGTACTGATCCATAATTGACTTGTTCTTACCTTGTGGGGCGGAAACGTGTGGGTCATACAATATTTCTATAGCATCGTTTTTGGGTTGCTCAGCTCGAATAAATTCGCGTCGTGTAGGATCGGGCTGATAACTCTGCTGATGCTGTTGTTCCTCATTTTTTTTATCAAAATCCATATTTTCTCCTATTTTTCCAAAGGATTTATTATAATTGTATCAAAACACGACAAAAAACTCAAACATTTAAGGGTACTTTTTTTAAATTTATAAGTTTTATTTATTTTGTCTAAATTTGTAGATTTTTATACTACGCGCGCGACTATTTATATAATATTAATAAATCTACCCTTTAAGAAAAAAACAAGTCAAAATTTAAGGTTCATTTTTTCATTTAGCCCAAATTTCAAATTTTTATATTATTCACTTGCAAAACTACACCTAAAATGCTATAATAAAATTATTATTTATTTTAAGGAGTTTTTTTATGAATATTTGGCACGAAATTGAAAAATCTAGAATTAGAGCCGAAAAATTTGTGGCTGTTATTGAGATCGCAAAAGGTAGCAAGGTAAAATACGAATTGGACAAGGAGACTGGTATGATTATGTTTGACCGCCTACTCCACACCAGTATGGTTTACCCTGCCAACTACGGCTTTATCCCACGCACACTAGGTGGAGACGGCGACCCTCTAGATGTACTAGTTTTGACGAGTGAACCTCTGATGCCGGGAGTGTTGGTTACAGCACGCCCAATCGGTATGATTGAGATGATCGACGACGGCGAGGCTGATGAGAAAATTATCGCTGTTGCGACTGAGGACCCATTTTTTACTAATGTCAAGTCCCTAGACGATTTGCCTAGACACACTTTTGACGAGATGGTTCATTTCTTCGCTAGATACAAGGAATTGCAGAACAAGGTTACCGAGATCAAGGGTGTACAAGGTATGGAATCAGCTCTTAAGACTATTGAGGACAGTTTACTCAACTACACAGCGGAGTATGACCGCAACTAATTTTAATAAAAATAGGAGAATTATGCGCAAGAGAGCGAATTTGGCACAAGTTGTAGGCGACCCCACTGGGCGTATTTACTATAACAAGAGTGATATTTTTTGTGAAGCAGTAGGCACTGTCCTACTGCTACTCATCATATTTATTATGTTTTGTGCCGTCTTTTGGCTGAGCACACACTACGCCAAGCCCATTACGGGCTCGAGTATGCAACCCGGCATCAACAATTACACCGAGGCTGTAGGCGATATCGCGATAGTTTCCAGCACGGACCCATATTTTTATGGCGACATTGTAATTATCGATATGGAGCGAACAAATAATCAGGACCCCGAAATTAACAAGCGCCTACTCATCAAGCGGGCGATCGCTTTTGGCGGAGACAGTCTTCGCCTCGTACAAGAAGGTAGTGTGTATTATTTTGAATTAAAAAAGAGTGGCGAGAACGAATTTGAACGACTCATAGAAGACGATTATGCCTATCAGATGACATCAATTACAAAAGCGCGCGAATTTGAAAATCAGACCGGCTGGACTGTAAAATTAGACAAGGCCTCGGACGGCTCAATTACTATCCCCGAGGGATACGCGTTTTTTTGCGGAGACAACCGCAACAGTAGTTATGACAGCAGAAAATTTGGGCCGATTGAGTCTGATGCTTGCATAGGTGTAGTAGAAACCATTTTAAAAAAGGACAATTTTTGGAACAAGTTCTTTAGCGCAATTAGTTCAATCTTTAATGTAAAACATACCGAGGCATTTTAAGGCTAATTTTAGCCTTTTTTGTTTTGTCGTGGGTAAAATTTTTGCGTGCTAAGAGTTTTTTTAGACTCCAAAAATTAAAATTTTTGTAGCAAAATAATTGCGTTTTTTGGGAAAGTCTGATAAACTAGACGGAGTAAAAGGAGTGGCAAAAATGGCTTTTTGTAAATTTAGTAGCGAATACATAGCAAAATCGTATACTTTGATAGATAATGTGTTTTTTGCGCGCTATCTCCCCTCTACCCCGCCCAAGCTAACCACGATTTATCTATATGGGCTGTACCTTTGTGCGCTCGAGGGTAATTCTACAGAAAATAGTTCTGTAGAGCGCTTTGCCGACTCTCTAGGATACGAGATTGAGGATATTATCGAGGCATACAACTACTGGGAAGAACAGGGCCTCGTGCGGATAGTTTCTACCGACCCTTTGCAAGTCCAATATCAGCCAGTGCGCGGTGCTAGCAGTGCTAACAGGCGCTACTCAAAAGATAAATACTCAAACTTTAATATTGAAATTCAAAAAATTATCCACGAGAGACAGATTACGCCGAACGAGTTTGAGGAGTATTATGCGCTAATGGAGGGATTTAGCCTACCCGATGGACGCAAAATTACGCCCGAAGCGCTACTGCTGATTGCGGGATTTTGTGCCAAAACAAAAGGCGCCAACATCAACTACCGCTATATCCTCACAGTTGCGCAAAATTGGGCGCGCGAGGGCTACACTACCGCAGAACAGATTGAGCAAAAACTCGCCACATACACCACGCAAAACAAGGAAATTTCACAAATTATCAAGGCTCTGGGCAGTACCAAAAAGCCCAACGTCGAGGACTATGATCTCCTACTCAAATGGACTACTCAATTAGGATTTACTCTAGATGTGATATGCTTTGTCGCAAAATCTACAAAAAAGAGCGCAGGGATCAGCAGTTTTGAAAAACTGGACAAACGCTTGCAAAAATACTACGAGGCGCGACTGTTTAGCGAAGATGAGATTACGACCTTTGAGCAAAACAAAGACAAAATCTACTCGCTCGCACGCGATATCAATAGAACTTTGGGCTTATTCTACGATGACGTAACTAACCAAGTCGAGACGTACATTAACCCCTGGCTAGCGCTAGGCTTTGAGCCACAGACTCTATTAGAAATCGCGCAAAACTGTTACCTTGGTTCCAAGCGCACGCTCTCTGCCCTAAATTCGGAGATAACTAACCTATTTGACAAAGGAATTGTCTCAAACAAGGCATACAACAGGTACCTAGAAAATCAAGACTCCATACGCAAATACCTATCCGATATCCTCAAAAAACTCCACATTGAGCGCAATGTTACCACGCTAGATATGGAATTTTGGCAACGTTGGATCGGCACGTGGGGATTCGGCACCGACGTAGTAGATTTGGCGGTAGATTTCGCGAGCAAGCGCGGGTACAACCTCTCATATATCAACACTATGCTCGCAGACTGGCACAACCTCGGCATTCATACAGT
>CAVFEX010000010.1:2102-12161 GCA_963621495.1 bacterium | reverse complement strand
TTTTTCAAAAAAAATATCAAAAAATTAAGATTCAGTTCAAAAATCTCTAAAATTGGGCGCATTCAATCATCACTAATGTGTTTTGAGGTTTTTCCCAACAAGCTGTGGCGCTGAATAAAGCAATATTTTCTATTTTTTAATATTTTTAAACAATATTATTTTTTGCTATAAAAATGCAAAAAATCAATCAAAAAATAAATTAAAAAATACAAAAAATTCAAAAAATTATAAAATGCGATAATTCTAAGGCTTGTTGTGGTGCAACACAAAAGTTAGATAAATTTAGGAGATTTTCTCTAAACACAAAGTTTTTTTCAATATGCTGTTTTTAGTTTAATTAAAAAATAAAATAATTTTGACAAGACAAATTCGAAAAAAAATTTAGTAATTATACACAGACCCACAAACGCGGAATAATTTCAAAATAAAATTACATAGCGATGGCTTCGACACAATCCTGAGGATTCACAACTTCGACCGGAATATGATATCTGTTCGCTAACAAAACAGTGTTTTGCGTTCCGCCGTCAGACCCGTCCCAAATTGCAATAATTCTCTGAGAATTCTCTACCATATATTTATTACGCATATGCAGACACGCGCGCGAGTAATGTTGACTGATGACGCTAATATAGTCGCTCTGCGCCAAAATTTCTCGATATTCTTGACGCTCTTTTTCGCCCCAGCGGAGCGCCTGTTCCTCGCAAGGTAGGGCACATTCAAGTTTAATATTCGGGTAACTATTACGCAGTTCCAGGACAATACGCGCACACATCATATCAGCGCCCAGCGCCATTCCAGAGATAAAATAGTCAAATCCCATTTCGATTTTTTCCACCACCAACCTACGCACTGTATCATAGAGCATACGACTCAGAATATTGTCAGGGTCCGCTAACCACGGAATTTTGTGAAGCCGGTGTCCTGTAAAACAGCATTTTTTATTCATTCTAGCAAACTCCTTTGGGTTAAGAATACACGCATTATAACACACATTTTCGAAAAAATCAAGTACTTTTAATAAAAATTATCTAAAAAAATATATAAAATTTCGAAAAATCTTCGTAAAAACTGTTGACAATAGTAATTTTTTGTGCTACAATGCAAAATATCAGAGGTAGAAGTCTGTGTGATGATTTTGGTAATTTTGTTTTTTTGTGGGGCTACTGATTACATTATAATGCTAGCAAAAACGGCAAATTTTGGCAAGATATTTTATCAAATTTAGATAAACTATGCCCTAAAAAGGTTGACAATTTCGCTAAATTAGTTTATCATATAACCTATAATTAATATCGTTTTGGAGGAGTTATGAACAATATTGGAAAAATCATATTTGGCTGTGTTTCTGCTGTAATTATTGTTACTGCAATTATTTTGCTAATTCCGTTTGGTATGTCTGCCGAAAATGCCAAAAAACTGGCTAATGAGACATTTGATAATTTGACCGAAAAAGCCAAGACTGCCACATATTTACAGATTGAGGCTAAGGATTATTCGCTAAGTTTTTATAATGCTAAAGTTTTGGGAGCGAGCGTAGATGATGTGGTTGCTAGAATTGATTATCACAAAAATTCGTCTAAAGATGAGACGACTGCTAATTATACCTCGGGCAGTATTATTGTCGGCAAAATGAAAGTTGAAGGTAGTGAGACATACAAATTCTATGTCATCAAGACTGCTACATCTGGTACCGACGGCGACAAAAAAGGATACAAGACCTTTGATTCTATGGAGTCGGCTAGTTTGTATATCAAAAATAATTTCAATGGCACTGAGTTGTTGTACAACAACCTTAACACCAATATGGCCAACATTTTGCTCAATAATAATTTTGTAAAAAAAGCTGATGATTCTATTTACAAGGTAACTGGTGGGTCAAAGGCGATTTCTGGTTCGGCTTCTGTTGTAATCAAAAATGATGACGCTTCATACACTGAGACCTTGCAAATTAATAATGCTTTGATTAAAAAAGCTACAATTGTGGAAAAAGAAACAAAAGATAAAAAAGAAACTACGACTACTACTACATACAGTTTTAAGTATAGTGGCGAATTAAAGATGAGCGAATCTCTTATCAAAGATTTGTCGGCTTTTGAGTAATTTTGTGTTAAAAAGGACTACATACTCCCGTCCCGTGATTTTGCGGGCGGGGGAGTGTGTAGTTCTTTTTGTTATACTGCGTAGTTTTTTTTAAATATGCGTGTTATAATCAAATTGCGTTTTTATGGTGTCCTTTATAAGAAATTAGACTATTCACTAAAAATTTTTTATAAACAAAACTGCAAAGGGATTATATATAAAAGCGGAGGAGCCAAGGCAGTAGGACGGCGTCGTTGAAATCTTGAATAATGCCAAACAGCCAGTTGCACACGGGATTAGAGGGCAGAGTAGCAACAAAACCGTCGCTAAATGATGGTACCGCGGGTAAAATGGTGCTAATTGTGCAGAATATAATACATATGACGCACACACTTTCTAATACAGAAACAAGTGCACCAGTAGACCTCGCAATCCAACCAAAAGCGCGTTTTTTGTTGATGGCGCGGATAAAACCGCAAATTAGCGTAATCAAAATTCGCGTTAGCCCAAAAATACAAAAGAAGCAAATCAAGACCAGGATACTGTCTGCCAAGGCGTAACTAAGTTTTGCGATAAACTCGGCAGATTCTACTCCGCCCGTGTAATTGAGCCAATATTCGGGCCCGAGTGTTAATTCGCTAAATCTGTGTAAGATATCATTGTCTAGTCGAGTACCGCTCGAGGAATAACAGGAGCCAGAAATTGTGTTTGTGAACAACTGCGACAACGAGCTGTCCAAATGGAGAGTCTGTGTAAACAACAGTGAGAGTGTGGGGGCTAGTAAAAAAGCGATACAAAGAGCAAGGGCGGTGTTGCCAAATCGTATGGACGAACGCAAAAAGCCACGCGATAGCCCGACTACAAGATAAATTGCAATAATTACAAAACTTGTGATATCCAACCAAAACACAGTGTTTGCCCCCTTTTTAATATTCCTAGCCAATCCCGAAATTAATTGTCAAATTATACCACAAAATTCTATGTTTTTCAATACTTATTCACAAAATTTATTAAAAATACATAATATACGGGTTATTCTGACAAAATTATGCAAAAAATTAATAAAATTAGCTGACAAAATAGCCCAGAATTTTCCCATAATAGCGCGATTAAATTTGCAAATAAAATTGACTTTTTGAGGAAATTTTGATATAATTATAGCGTACGAAAATATACTCAAAATTTATCAAGTTTATATACTATTACATAGTATATAAAAAATTGATTTTTTGTGGGTAAATTTATAAGATTTGGGTGCAAAAGGAAATAGGGAAAATGACACAAAAAATTATGGAACAGTATACAGAAGATGCAATTCAAGTACTAGAGGGGTTGGACCCCGTGCGTAAGCGTCCGGGTATGTATATTGGTAGCACTGATGAGCGCGGATTACAACATTTGATTATTGAGATTGTGGACAACTCAATCGATGAGGCGCTGGCTGGGTATTGCGACACAATTACGGTAATTCTCAAGAAAAATGGCGCGTGTAGTGTGCGTGATAACGGGCGTGGTATTCCTACTGGTATGCACAAAACTGAGCACAAGAGTGCTGTAGAGGTGGTGCTGACCAAGTTGCACGCGGGCGGTAAATTTGGTGGTAAGGGCTACAAAATCAGTGGTGGTTTGCACGGAGTTGGTTTGAGTGTAGTCAATGCGCTCTCGACCGACCTTGAAGTCGATGTGTATCAAAACGGCAATATTTATCATCAAGATTATCGCCGTGGCATTCCGCAGAACCCGTTGACAATTGTGGGTACGACCAAGGAGACTGGTACGTGTGTAACATTTTTGCCCGACCCTGAGATTTTTGAGACTGTGGACTTTAACTATGATTCGCTCAAGAACCGCTTTAAAGAAATTGCGTTTTTAAACAAAGGTTTGGCGATTACGTTAATTGACGAGCGCGAGGGCAGGGAGCGGAACGAGACTTTTCATTATGAGGGCGGAATTGTGGAATTTGTGCAGGCTCTCAACAAAGGGAAAGATGTCCTATTCCCTGAGCCTTTGTATATAAACAAAGAGGCTGACGACCATCAAGTGGAGATTTGTTTTCAATACAATGACGGCTACAATGAAACTCTGCACGCGTATGCCAACAACATAAATACCGAGGAGGGGGGCACACACCTTGTTGGGTTCAAAAATGCGTTGACCAAAATCATTAACGATTATGGCGTGTTAAATAAAATTCTCAAGGAGAACGAGAAACTCTCGGGTGAAGATGTCCGCGAGGGAATTTGTGCAATCATTTCGGTTAAACTTACTGAGCCTCAGTTTGAGGGACAGACCAAGACGAAACTCGGCAATTCCGAGATGCGTGGTTATGTGGAAAAAGTTATGCAAGACGGTTTTGGGGCATATCTAGAGGAAAACCCGCAAATTGCTCGCGAGTTGGTGTTAAAATGTGTAACCGCGCAAAGGGCGAGAGATGCTGCGCGTTCTGCTAGGGAATTGACGCGTAGAAAGGGAGTGCTAGAGAGTACGACTTTGCCGGGCAAACTCGCTGACTGTACCAGCAAGGACTCGAGCCTTTGCGAGATTTATCTCGTCGAGGGAGACAGTGCGGGCGGTACAGCAAAAGAGGGGCGCGACCGTAGATTTCAGGCGATACTGCCGTTGCGTGGTAAGATACTCAATGTAGAAAAAGCGAGACTGCATAGGATTTTGGAAAATGCCGAAATCAAGGCGATGATTACCGCGTTTGGGTGCGGAATTCACGAAGATTTTGATGAGTCAAAACTGAGATATAATCGTATTATTTGTATGACCGATGCTGATGTAGACGGTAGCCATATTAGAATTCTGATGCTCACGTTCTTTTTCCGCTTTATGCGACCACTTATTGAGCACGGGCACGTATATATTGCTCAGCCACCTCTATACAAGGTGCACAGAGCGAGCGGGGACAAATATTTTTATAATGATGACGACCTCAACAACTATCTCGACAGCCTTGGGCGAAAGGGGTATGAATTGCAGAGGTACAAAGGTTTGGGAGAAATGAACGCGGAGCAACTCTGGGAGACTACTATGAATCCTGAAACGAGGTCGATGTTGCAGGTTACTATGGATGATGCTTTTGAAGCGGATCAGATTTTCTCGCTCCTTATGGGTGAACAGCCAGAATTGCGTAGAGAGTTCATCGAGAAGAACGCAAAACTGGTGGAAGACTTGGATATTTAGCGAAAATGTGTCTCGACTTGTAAGTTTTGAGATTTTGCGTGTTATAATTTAATAAAGGCATAGGGAAATATTATTATGGAAGAAAAATCTTTTAGCAATGAAAATTTAAATATTACCAAAGTGGCGGTTGTCGATGAGATGAAGAAGAGTTTTATCGCGTATGCTATGGCGGTAAATGTCAGCCGTGCAATTCCTGACGTGCGAGACGGGCTCAAGCCTGTGCATCGTAGAATTTTGTATAGTATGCACGAGCAAGGGTACACCAATGACAAGCCTTTTCGTAAGTCAGCGCGTATCGTCGGCGATGTTTTGGGTAAGTATCACCCACACGGCGACAGTGCTGTGTATGATGCGTTGGTAAGACTTGCTCAGCCTTTTGCTATGCGAGCTCCGCTCATTGATGGGCAAGGGAATTTTGGTAGCATCGACGGCGACCCGGCTGCTGCCCAGCGTTATACCGAGGCAAGAATGAGCAAGCTCGCTGGCGAAATGATGCGCGACATTGAGAAAGACAGTGTTGATTTTGTACCGAACTACGACGACACGTTGCAACAACCTAGTGTATTGCCTGCGCGTTTTCCTAACTTGTTGGTCAATGGTTCTGACGGAATCGCTGTTGGTATGGCGACTAGTATCCCGCCACACAACCTCGGCGAAGTAATTGACGGCGTGATTGCGCTCATCAATAATCCTGACATCGAGATTGACGAATTAATGACCTATGTCAAGGCGCCCGATTTTCCGACTGGCGGGCTCATTATGGGGCGAATGGGTGTAAGGCAGGCGTACAAGACTGGGCACGGTAAGGTAATTATCAGGGCAAAAACAGACATTGAAGATGACGGCAACAAAGTGAGGATTGCGGTAACTGAAATTCCATATCAAGTCAACAAGGCGCAATTGATTGTTCAAATTGCAAATTTGGTTAAGGACAAGAAAATTGACGGCATTTCGGATATTCGTGAGGAGTCGGATAGGCAGGGTATGAGAATTGTCATCGAGTTGAAGCGTGATGCAAATCCGCAAGTTGTGCTAAATCTGTTGTTCAAGCATTCTCAGTTGCAAGTCAGCAATGGAATTATATTCCTAGCGCTCGTAGACGGCGAGCCAAAAGTTCTCAACCTCAAGGAGATGTTGTACTATTATCTTGAGCACCAAAAACAGATTATTGTGCGTAGGACAAAATATGACCTTGAGCGCGCAAAAGAACGCGAGCATATAATTGAGGGGTTGGTCATAGCCCTAGCTAATATTGACGAAGTTATCCACGTTATCAAGACTAGTCGTGAGCGCGCGGAAGCATTGAGTAATCTGTGTCTTAAATTTGAGTTGTCCGAAAAACAGGCCAACGCAATTTTGGATATGAGACTTGCTAGATTGACTGCTCTAGAGGTGGAAAAGCTTCAGCAAGAATTGAGAGACTTGCGTGCTCTGATCGCTGAATTGCAGTCTATTCTAGATAATCCTCACAAGGTGCTAGCAATTATCGCAAAGGAATTGACCGAGATTAAGGAAAAATATGGCACGGTTCGTAAGACGGAAATTAGCCACGATATCGGCAATTTTGATATAGAGGACCTTATTGCTAGAGAGGATATTGTTATTTCCATGACCTCGCAAGGTTATATCAAGCGTATGGCGCTCAGCGAGTATCATCAGCAAAATCGCGGTGGGGTCGGTATGACCACGCACAAGTCCAAGGATAATGATTACATTAATAGGCTTTTTGTGGCGAATACGCACGATAATTTGCTATTTTTCACTAATTTGGGGCGTGTTTATTCTATCAAGGGTTACGAAGTCCCAGAAGGTAGCAGGACTAGCAAGGGGCGTGCTATGATTAACTTGTTGCAGTTTAATCAAGATGAGTACACAACTGCGGTAATTTGTCTGCCTTATGATATGCTCAATGGCAGGCGTAGGGTTGACTATACTCCTGTAGACGATATTCACGCTGTCGATGATGAGGGCAATGTGATTTCACAAGAAAATCCGATTTATCGCGAGGCGATAGTGGGCGAGGACACTGATAAATATGTAGACGAGGTTAGCCCGGACGGATATCTTGTTATGGTTACCAAAAACGGTATCATCAAGAAGACACCTATTACCGAATTTTTCAGCATTATGCGAGTTGGTAAACGCGCCATCAATCTCGACGAGGGCGACCAGCTAATCAAGGTCGAGCGTAGCAAGGGTGGTGAGGATATCTTGATTGCTAGTAGTATCGGAAAATGTATCCGCTTTAACGAGAGGACTATTCGTCCTTTGGGTAGGCTTGCTCGTGGTATACGCGCTATGCGTTTGCCTGAGGGGGCGACTCTCGTGGATATGTGCGTGATTGACTCCAACAACGAGGTTCTCACTATCACTGCTAATGGTTTTGGTAAGCGTACCGATATTAGCGAGTATCGTTTGCAGAGTCGTGGCGGAATGGGTGTTCGCGCGGGCGAGTTTAATGACAAAACGGGCGACATTGTCGGGCTAAGGCAAATTAATCAAAATGACGACATTTTGCTCATTACCAACAACGGTATGACCATTAGAATTAGTAGTAATGACGTCAGAAAAGTTAGTAGGCACAGTATGGGTGTTCGTATGATGAAACTCAGAGCGGGCAACACAATTACTAGTATCGCGACTGTGGAACCTGAGGCAAATGAGCCTGAGGAAAATGACGGACTACCTACTGCAACCGAATTTGCCGAGTCTTATAACGAAAACGAGGCTCTAGGGTCTGTAGACGAAAATTTGAATAATGCGGACGATAGCAGTATACAGAGTGTCGATGCGACTTTGGGCGACAGGACGGAGAGTGCTGTAGATGAATTTGATTCTATGAGTGATAGTATCTCAAAATATCTGGACCAAGATGATGAGGATATTTAGTATTTTGTGATAAAAAATTCTTCACATTTATAGTTTTCAAAATTTAATTATCAAATTTTATTCAATTAATATTACAAAAAAAGGACATTGATTATCTTTTGCGTTACACAAAACAGTTCGATTGTTTTTGCGTGGACGAGGAAGTTTTGAAAATGTCCTTTTTTGTTTGCAATTTATTATTTAAAAAAGCGAAAATGCTGTAAAATCGGATAATTTTTGGATTTTTTGTCATAATTTATTTGATATTTTTGAGTTTTTTATTTATAATATGTAAAAAAGGAGATTGTGTAATGGAAGAAAAGCGCGATATAGTAGAAAATGAGGACAGACTTGAGGAATTCGAAAATTTGCAAGCGAAAAAAGTGAACAAAAAAAAGGCGTTTGAAAATTTGGAAAAATCCGACGTGGTGGAGCAAAAAAACACTTTTCGGTCTTTCTTTTTCAAAGGGTTTGAAGATTACGATATATATGTGCGGGTTTGGGATAATATTTCCAAAGCAAAGGGCGTCATTTTGCTCGCGCACGGAATGGTGGAGCACGGGCTACGGTATGACAGTTTCGCCAGATTTTTAAACGGTCGTGGGTATATATTAGCGGTGCCAGATTGTCGTGGGCATGGTCGCACTGCGGGTGCGCCTGATATGGTTAGTATTTATTCGGGCGATTTGTTCGCTGATATTGTTCGTGATAATATGAAAATTGCCGATATGCTGATTGGCTCGTACAAATTGCCGTTGATTGTGATGGGGCATAGTTTCGGGAGTTTTATTACGCAGTCATTTATTCAGAATTATCATCGCCACTGTGGGGTTATCATTATGGGTTCATCGTGTTTTAAGGGGCGAATTGATGCGCACGCGGGCAAATTTATCGCGAAATGCACAAAATTGTTTTGCGGTAAAGATGCTCGTGCTAAGTTAATTTACAAGATGACATTTGGCGCGTATGGCAAAGGCAAAGCGGACGGCAACTGGCTCACTCACGACGAGAATAAATATCACGAATATATGCTCGACCCTTATTGCGGTGCGGTTTGTTCGGCGGAATTTTATGTGTCATTTTTTGGTGGGCTGACGCGCTTGTATCGCAAGTCTGGGCTCAGTATGATTGATAAAGAATTGCCAATGCTCATCACTAGCGGGGACAGCGACCCTCTGGGTGGCAAAAATCATAAACTCATCGACAAGTTGCCCGAGCTTTATCGCAAGGTTGGAGTTAGCGATGTAACTTATAAATTGTGGGAGGACGGATACCACGAGATTTTAAACGAGACTTTTTCTGTTGAGGTGTACGATTATATTGCTGACTGGTTAGATTCCAAGATAAAACCCCGCTCCGCGTTTGATGAAATTGAGTAATTTTGATATTTAGCGGGTGCTGATAATTAAATTATGCCAAGCGGTGTCAATATTAATTAGTTGATTTGGGATAATTAAAGATAAAAAAACAGACAAATAAAAAAACAGACAGTCTTAATTCACATAAAAAGTGAATAATTAACTGTCTGTTTTTTTGCATAAAATTTACGCCAAAACTGTCAAATCTTTGTTGAGAATCATAGTAACAAGGTCAATAAAGAAGAAAACTGGACAGATGATGATATTCAGGATAACGCCCAACCAATTTTTCCTCTGCACGCGGGTTACGATACCCAAAACTATGTTGGTAACTGGGAAAATAGCCAAAATTAAACTAATAATCCAGTCCAAACCCAAATAAGCTTTTTGCATTTTAAAATCTCCCTATCATAGTATTTTTTGATATGTGGTGATGTAACGCACCCAATATGTCTCGCATATCAAGTGTATTATGGCATATTTTATGAAAAATCGCAAATGAATATGACCATTTTTTTATTATTATGAAAAAATTCGTGAAAAAACGACTAAAATTAACAAATTA
>CAVFEX010000010.1:0-2092 GCA_963621495.1 bacterium | reverse complement strand
TTAATAGTTATTTGTGCCGTTTGCGTTGTTGTTGTTTGGGTTATTATTTCCACTCTTGTTGGTGTTGCTATTTTGATTTGTGTTAGTGTTGTTTTGAGCCAAGTTGTTAGGAATAAAGTTATTAGGATTGTTGACCGCATTAGGTTGCCGTGGATAATTGTTGATATTGTTTTGTCCGTATTGATAATTGTTTGGTCTTGCAGGCTGATTATAAGGGGTGTTTGGGCGAGGAGTAGGCGAGCCATACGGCCTCTGAGGTTGCGCCGACGGATAAGTATTAGGTCTAACGGGCTGATTTTGTGTAACTGGCCCATTAAATCTCGCTGGCTGGACATTATTAGGGCTAAATATCTTAGGCGGATTACTGTTTTGTTGAGTCATGGACGGTTGAATTACTTGCGGTCTAACGGGCTGAGGCGCTGGTGGATAATTGTATTGCGTCCCTTTTTGCGGTTGGGCATACTGATTAGGGTAGGCATTAGGCCTGTTTATCGGGTTAGCGAAACTCGAGTTATTTTGCGGATAGGTTGTCTGTCTAGGTGGTAGTTGATTAGCAAAATTCGGTTGGGGAGTAGCTACTCTTTGCGGTTGTGCGTTGTGTGTAAACTGATTAGCCGAATTAGGAATTGTGTTAGGATTGTACGGATTATTCGGTGTAATTACTTGGTTATTCTGTGGGTTTTGATAAACTGGCGCAATGTTGTTTTGTGGCGCAACTTGTCTAATTGGTGGCAAATTTTGAGCGCGCGGGGATAAGTTGTTGCGCGTCTGTATAGGCGAGGTAGGAATAGGCTGAATTGGGTTGCGTCTGTATGGGTTTGGCAATTCTGAAGACTGGTTGCCATTTTTCCTGTCTGGGTAGACGTTTAGCGGTTGTGTTACTGGAGCGCCCGAATTGCGAATTGCCTCGCTAGAGCGTTGATTTGCCATTTGTTCTTCTTCTGGGGTTAGTTTTACATCTTTTGCTTCGGGAAGAATAGTTGGTTTTGTGAGGTCTGGCGTATCAGCATTATATTGGACGCGTACGTGATGTGGAACAGTGAGGAACATCCAAATTGCCGAAACTAGTAAATAAATTGCCAAAATAGTCGTAATATAAGTTATAACAAATGAATTGACTGTGCCCATTGCGTCCGTGAGCGCGGTAATTTTAAAGATAGTGCCAGCATAATAAACTGCAAAAATTAAACTCAACACGAGCCAAAAAGTTACACAGAATACCAAGGTTGTCGATGCTCTGTTTTTGTGGAATTTTTGCTTTACGCGCAAAACTTGACCGATAATATAGAATATCAAAGCGAGAACGGTTAGTCCCAGTATCCCATATCCTACATAATTACTGATATCAAACGAAACGATGTCGCTCAAACTTATAGCCATAAACGGCAAGGAGCAACACATAGCGCCCAAAATTCCTGTCAGTCTAAACATTGTCGCGGACTTGCTCGGTCTTGCTGCTAAACTTACGAAATAAATCAAGAAAAACAGCACCATTATTCCAGTCGCGCCCCAGATATCAAAGTACCCCATTAGGTTTTCGCCAACTAGGTTTGATATCGGGGTGTATAAATCCCAAATTTGTGGCAGACCAAATACCGCTGTCAAAAAGTCGGGCAGGTACAAAATTATCAAGAGGGCGGACAGCAAAACTGCCATGACACCTCCAATGATATATCCTACGCGTATACCTTGCGCCTCAATGTTTTTAGCCAAAATCTTTCCTCCTATTTCTTAGATGTTCGCTATATTCTAGTATAACAAATATTGATAAAATATTGCAAATAAAATAGACAAAAAAATGATATTTTTATCAAAAATTTTTGTAATTCAACAATTCTTGTTTAATTTTTTGTTTTTAATTATATGTTTGTGTAGTTATTGCCAATTTTATTTTTTATCTTTTAGTTATACTAGATTGCAATATATTGTAGGTAAGTGCTCTAAAATGTGCAGTATACTGACAAAATTTAGCGGGTAAGTCGCAAAAACTGGAAAAAACATATAAAATTTTTTAATCTTATACAATAATTGTCTAAAAAACAAAAAAGTTAATTCACTTAGTCTTAACGAAAAATAATCAGCACAATTAATT